>NZ_CEXEES010000001.1:0-67372 GCF_982632705.1 Candidatus Izemoplasma sp.
AAAAGAAAAAGCCCAAAAGGGCTTTGTTATAGTGTGTATATCATATTTGTCAATTATTTGTGATACGGCTCGTCGTTGTTTATGCTAAAGGAACTACTTAATTGTTCTAGTGTGATTTATAGTTCTATATCTATATTAACTAGTACACCGTAGTGATCACTGGGAGTAACCCCATTCTTTTCTTCTGTACCAATTAACTCTGCATTTCTTATCTTATACTCTATATCTGTATTAAGCATAATCCAATCAAATCTAGAAGGTGTTTCATCAGTGTCTAAGTTTCTCCATCTAGGGTTATTGTTTATATCTAGTGTTGGTAATGGAATTTCATTTAATGAATGACAATATGTTTGATGTAGATCAGTAAAATCTGACATTGTTAATTCAAAATGAATTTGTTCTTCAGGGACATCGTTAAAATCACCTAGTACAAATTCATTATCAAGAATATGGTTATCTAACATAGTAAAATACTGGTTCAATCCTTTGTTTCTAGTTTCCTTATTCTTCCAATCAAAATGTACAGTAGTGAATGATGTGTTGTTGTAAGAAACTCTTAGAATATAATTGTTATCTTCACTATGAGTGTTTTCTAGTTTTATATCATATCTACTAAGAAATGCTAACCCATTATAATAGAATCCAAATTGGAATTTGGATTCATTTTTTATATGGTTAAATGTTAACTCATCTTTCACTTCTTGAAGAGCTATAATATCAATCTCATGTTTTTTTAACTCGTATATTAATAATTCTAATCTTGTATTGAAATTAGTATCTGCGCTCCATATATTATACGTACATATTTTCATAATATTCTCCATTTTCTACAACTAGAAATACGTTGATTTATTGATAGTACTTCCTAAATAATATGAGAGAAATAATCCTTTGTAGAATCATGATCCTCATATCTCCAACATTGCTTATCTTTGATCATTTGCTTTATCTCTTCTAAAGAAAAGTAATCACATCTCTTAACTTCTGAGAGTTGAAGAGTTAATGAATCAATATCAACATCTTCCTCTACTAGATATAATGCAGTAATATAGTTACCATCTTCTGTCTCTATGAAGAAGTGCGTCTTAAACTGGAACTTTTCAATTGGGATAAGAATCCCCATTTCTTCTTCGACTTCACGCTGTGCAGTGTGTAAAGAATCTTCTCCTGTAGTAACAGCTCCACCTGTTGCGGCCCATTGAAATGGAATTCTATCAGTTGCTTTATTCCTTTTTTGCATTAAATACTTTCCATCACTGTTTTTAATCCATATATGAACAACTAAATGATATTCTCCATCTTTGGTTTTTGAACTTCTTTCGATTTTATGTGGTAACAGGTTAAACTCTCTGTCATATAAATCAAATATTTCCATTGTTATCAGTCCTGTCTTGTTGTTTTCTTCAATGTTGATTATAACATCTTTAACGCAAAAGAAAAAGCCTACAATGTAGGCTTTTATTTTGCGATATCTTGTGCTCTTGTTTCTCTAATAACAGTAACTTTGATAGTTCCTGGGTAAGATAATTGTTCTTCAATTTGCTCTTTGATGTCACGTGCAATTTTATATGCCATTACATCATCAACTTTTGAAGGTTCAACGATAACTCTTACTTCACGTCCGGCTTGAATAGCATATGCTTGTTCAACACCTTCTATTTTTTTAGAGATACTTTCTAGTTGTTCTAAACGTTTAACATAGTTATCAAGACTTTCAGATCTTGCACCTGGACGTGCTGCGCTTAATGCGTCAGCTGCAGCAACTAATACACCGATAACTGTTTCAGCTTCTACTTCACCATGATGAGAACGAATTCCATCTACTACTGCTAAAGGTTCTTTGTAACGATTTGCTAAGTTTATACCAATTTCAACATGTGATCCTTCTACTTCATGATCAACGGCTTTACCGATATCATGTAGTAATCCAGCACGTTTCGCTAGTACTTCATCTTCACCTATTTCAGCAGCTAATTTACCAGCTAGGAAAGCACACTCAATTGAATGTCTTAAAACGTTTTGACCATATGATGTTCTAAAGTGTAAACGTCCTAGTAATTTAAGCATATCTGGATGAACTCTACCGATTCCAACTTCGAATACAGCTTCTTCACCTTTATCTCGGATAAAGCGATCTACTTCGCTTCTTGTTTTTTCAACTACTTCTTCAATTCTACCTGGATGGATTCTTCCATCACTTACAAGTGATTCAATTGTTCTTTTCGCGATTTCTCTACGAATCGGATCAAACCCACTTAGGACTACTGCTTCTGGTGTATCATCAATAATTAAATCTACTCCAGTTAATGCTTCTATTGTTCTAATGTTTCTTCCTTCACGTCCAATGATTCGACCTTTCATCTCATCATTTGGTAGTGAAACTACTGAAACGGTACGTTCACTTGTAACTTCGTGTGCGTATTTTTGTAATGCGTTAGATAATAAGTATTTTGCGTTCTTATCAACTAGTAATTTTGCTTTTTCTTCTTCATCTTTGATATAAGCAGCTATTTCCTGAGCCATCTCGTCTTCTACTCTTTTGAAAATCAGGACTCTTGCTTGCTCAATTGAATATCTAGATATTTCAATCAATTTGTCATTTTGTTCGTCGATCATCTTGTCTAGTCTGTTATTTTTGTCTTCCAATGATTGTTTTTTACGTTCGATCATAACTTCTTTGTTGTCTAAATTGCTCTCTCTTTTGTCTAAGTTTGAGCTACGGTTATCCAAAGATTGTTCGCGTTGCATTAATTTATTTTCTACAACAGCAACTTCACTTTTTCTTTCCTTAATTTGCTTGTCGACTTCAATTTTTAAGTTATGTATTTCTTTTTTGGTTTCTATTATCGTTTGTTTTTTATTTTTGTCAGCTAATTTCTCAGCGTCTTCAATCAAAAGACTTGCTTTTTCACGTGCTTTGTTAATTCCACGATCTCCAATGAACATTCCCAGGAATATACCTGAAAAGATTCCTAATACCAGACCGACAATGACCAATAGTGTTTCAAACATTATTAATCACTCCGTTCTTTTTTATAAATTCAATTGTTTATTTAAACATAATATTTAACTATGAGTAGAGACTATTTAATTTGGTTTATTTAAACCGTATTCATTATATCAATGATAGCCCAGTAAAGTCAATGAATATATAATTTTATATTCAAAACAAATAAAAAAAAGGTATTTATTAAATACCTAATTTTTCTCTGATTTTCGTTTCGATTTCTTTGTACATTTCTTCGTTATCTTCCATATATTGTTTCGTGTTTTCACGACCTTGACCAATCTTGTCTCCATTGTATGCAAACCATGATCCAGATTTTTGAATAAGCTCTTCTTCTACCGCTAAATCTAATAACTCTCCAACTCTTGAAACACCTTTACCATAAATGATATCTAGCTCTACTGTTTTAAATGGTGGGGCTACTTTATTCTTAACGACTTTAAGTCTTGCTTTATTTCCTATAATGTCAGTACCTATCTTTAATTGTTCACCACGTCTAATTTCTAAACGAACACTTGAATAGAATTTAAGTGCACGTCCACCTGGAGTAATTTCTGGGTTTCCAAACATAACTCCAACTTTTTCACGGATTTGATTGATAAAGATAGTTATTGTTTGTGATTTAGAAATAACACCACTAAGTTTTCTCATTGCTTGAGACATTAGTCTAGCTTGTAATCCTACATGGCTAGCACCCATATCTCCTCTTATTTCAGCTTCTGGTACTAAAGCAGCAACTGAATCAATTACAACCATATCGATTGCTCCTGATCTAATTAATGCTTCTGTGATTTCTAATGCTTGTTCCCCCGTATCTGGTTGAGACAAGATTAAGTTATCTACATCAACACCAAGTGCTTTTGCGTACTGTGGATCTAATGCATGTTCTGCATCGATAAATGCTGCATATCCACCAGCTTTTTGTACTTCAGCTATTGCATGTAATGTAAATGTTGTTTTCCCTGAAGATTCAGGACCGTATACTTCGATGATTCTTCCTTTTGGATAACCACCTATACCGAGTGCTTTATCTAATTTAATACTACCACTTGATATTGCTTCGACATTCCCTATTGAAGATTCATCTCCTAGAATCATTACCGAACCTTTACCATGTTGTTTCTCAATTTCTTTGATTGCACTATCGAGTGCTTTCTTGCGATCTTTAACTGCCATAAACGTTCCTCCTACTCTATATGTATATTACGGATGTTTCTTATTTTTTTCTTTAAATTGATTCTGTTAATATCTTTTTGTTTTTAATGAAATAATCTAAACCACTTACTACTGTTAAGAATGTTCCAATGTATAAAATAATCATACCTGGTAATTCTAGTACTTCTGTGTATGGAATCATTAGTAATAAAACAAGTGCAATCATTGTAGATGCTGTTTTATATTTCCCTAAATTACTTGCTGCAATTACTTTACCTTCACCAACTGCGATTAGTCTAATTCCTGTAACGATAAACTCTCTACTTAAGATAACTACTGTAATCCAAATATCGATGACACCTGAATCATTCAGTACAAGTAATGCTGCCATTACGATTAGCTTATCAGCAAGTGGATCGATAAACTTTCCAAATACTGTTACTAAGTTATATTTACGTGCGATATATCCATCCAAGAAATCTGTAAGTGAAGCAACAATAAAGACTGGTGCTAAGAAATAAGTAATCAATTCTGAAAACTCATATCCACCTTTTCCTAGATAATATAATCCAACTAGTACAGGTACTAATAAGACTCTGAACATGCTTAATTTATTTGGTACATTCATCCAATCACCTCAAGTAAAATTATATCATAAATAGTACGTCTTAACAACGGCTTTGTTCTCTTATTTATTTGTTTTTTGGTCCATCTAGTTTTTTATAGACACTGAGTACTAAAACTGCTGCAATAATGAACATCAAAACACTAAAATAAAATACATAAACATCTTTGATTCCATATATGAATCCACCTAGTAATGGACCAATAACAAACCCAATTGCGAAGAAGAATTGTCTAATACCCATAAGCGTTCCATATTCTCCATCTTTTGCAAAAGATGAAATAAATGCTGTTTCCAGTGGTGCATATACAGCTTTCATAACAACGTATAACATAAATAAACTATATAGAGCTACCATTATATTGCTGAACTGGAAAACTGCAAAAATAACAATCGCACTGATAACGTTTATAAAGATCATCAAATAAACATCTCTATTTAATTTAACCAATTGTTGAACCAATAACACTGTTGCTAATATACTAACGATTCCTGTCACAAAAACAAAATCCCCTATACCTTTACTGCCTTGTCCAATATCTTGAATATATACTTCTAAATACTTACTTATATTTATTGCTCCAATAGAAACAAACGTTAAACTTGTTAGAAACACTAATAAGTTTTTATCTAATTTTCGAATTCCTTTGATACTTTCTATAAACGTTGGCTTTTCAACAGAATTAATGTCTGTATTGCGTTCTAAGACAAATACAATAAGTAATCCAAAGAATATATTAATAACCGCTTGCATCATAAATATAGTCTCTCCAGCTATAATATCATTGGATGTATTAAGGAAACTTGGTAACATTCCACCAATTTTGTATGAGACACTTGCTCCAAGAGCCATCATTGCTAAACCATATGCTACATTTCGTTTTGTATAATCTGGTGCTGATTTTTGAATCAAATAACTCATTAATAAAGTTACAGGTGCACTTACTCCAAACCCACTTACAAAACGTGCAATAGACATCACATAAATATTATGAACATTTCCAAATACATATTGTCCTACTGAATATATCAACAAACCGATAAACATCAGTTTTCTTTTATCTTTTCTATCTCCAAGAGGTCCCCAGAATGGTCCCCCAACAACTAACCCTAAACTCATCAAGGCAAAAAACGTACCAAACAAGAAATCTGGTAATTCTAGTTCTCTTAAAAATCCAGGAGTAACTGGATGTCCAAGGTTGTGTATTAATGCCATTAAGAAGAATAAAGATATTGTTATTATGACTGTTTTTTTCATTATGTAAGCTCCTTTAAAAATCATCAAGTTATTATAACATAACCACAAAATTAAACAATAAAAAAACTCTAGTAAATACTAGAGTTTTTACCATACAAATACATTTGATAGATATTGTTGTAGTTCTTTTGTTTGTGGTTGTTCTAATATTGAAACATCACCCATTTCAACTATTTTACCATCTTCCATAAAGATGATAAAGTCAGCTGCTTTTTTTGCGAATAGTATTTCATGAGTAACAATCACAAAATTCGTTTTATCTTCTCTTAATTGAAGAATTGTCTTTAGTACTTCTTGTGTTAAGACAGGATCAAGAGCTGATGTCGGTTCATCTAGAAACATGATTTCTGGAGATATCGCAAGTGATCTTACAATACTAACTCTTTGGCTTTGTCCTCCACTAAGTTGAGAGGCAAGTTTATCAGTGTGATCTTCTAACTCAAACTTTGTTAGTAAAGTCATCGCTATATCATGGGCTTCTGTTTTTTCAATATTGTGTACCTTTTCTAACACGAGTGTTATGTTTCTAAGAACTGATAAATGTGGAAATAATGTATGTTGTTGAAACACAAATCCAATCTGCTTATAGTACTCTGCAGTATCTGTTGTAGCCAGGTCGTGATTGTTTACACAAATGTCTCCGCTATCTGGTTCTTCAATTTTACTTAGAAGTCTAAGCAACGTTGATTTCCCAGCTCCACTAGGGCCTATAATAGCAATCCCTGTTTTGTCTGTTATGTGAGTGTTTATGTTCTTTAATATTTCAACATCGTCATATGTTTTCATTACATTTTTTAGTATTAATTCCATGATGCCACCTGCTTTTCAAAAAACTTAGTCACTCTAATCAGTGGAATCGTTATCAATAGATACATGATAAACATCAATAAATATCCCTCAACTGCTAAGAAGTTCTCATATTGAATATACGTTATCTGATTATACAGTTCAGGAACTCCTATGAAGTTCAATAAACTGCTTCCTTTTATGATTATCGTTAAATTCCCAATTAGTGGTGGAATAATTACACGTAATAGTTGAGGCAAAATTATATATCTGTATTTTTGAAATGTTGTAAAACCAAATACAGTCATTGCTTGGAATTGTAGATCATCAATTGTCTTTATTGCACCTTCAAAAAGATTTTTCATATAAGGTCCCATGTAAAGAATTAATGCGACAACTCCTCCATATAATCTTGATTCAAATGGTAAGTATTTCCATACCATATAGTAAATAACAACTATGAATACAATCAAAGGAGATCCAAATACTGTTTCGTTGAAAATAATTGCGATATATCTCGCTGTATAGTTTTTACTTTTAGACATAATATATAACAGAAATCCTAAAGTAAGACTACCTATCAATGTTAATATACTAATCCATATTGTTAATAAGAATCCTGAAAAAATAAATTTAGGGAAAGGACCTTTAAACATTGCACCCATGTTGAAATAGCTTCGACCTGGATACATCATGGCAATCGCAAAAATCAACAGCCCATAAAAAGATAGGGCTGCGATTAGTGATAATGTTTTGTATAATGTTCTATTCATCTTCACCTAAGAAGAACTCTAATGTCTGGCCTGGTAGGTCTTCTGCAATCACACTGTCATAAACAGTTCCTAATTGCTCATACACTCCACCTGGTTCATCCATCATAGCAATAAATGTATTTATGCTTTCTAAGAATGATTCTACATCACCTTGTCTTGTTCCCATTCCAATAGGTGAATACGTTATAGCATCCCATAATATTTCTGTTGTATCAGGATTTGCTGCATGATAACCTGCAGCACTTGATGCACTTATGATAAAGGCATCACTGTTACCTGTAACTACTTCTAAAATAGCGGCAGTTGCATCATTCACTTCTAATATTACTGGGTTTAATGCTTCAGCCTCTGGTATAGATAAGCTTACAAAACTTCTTGGTCCAACATATCGAACTCCAGAGATATCAAATAGTTCTTCTTTTGATTGAACATTATTTGCATCTTGAAAGTCTTTGTTTAACACAGTGATTAATGGAAAATAGAAATACGGATCACTGAAATTAATTGATTGTGCTCTTTCTTCAGTAATACTCATACTAGCTATAATAACATCTATTTCCTGTGTGTTTAATGCAGCGATTAAACTACCAAACTCTAAATCTACAATTTCAACTTCAACACCAAGATATTCTCCTAATGCTTCTGCTACTCCGACACTGATTCCTGAAGGATCTCCATTTGAATCTTTTGTTTCAAATGGTGCCCATCTTAAATCCATACCAATTGTTAAAACTCCATCTTCTAATGGATCGAATCCTTCTTCTGTTCCACAAGCACTTAATCCAATTGATAGTATAATAATACTTAATAATAAAAATAGTTTTTTCATTATATCACTCCTTGATATTTATATTATAATTTAGTTTGTAAAAATTCCAAAGTAATAGACTAATTTATATAATTCAATCATTCTTTAAAATTCTTAATGACCTTTGTTAATAATTCTTTTAGCTTCTTTTGTTCTGGTTCTTCAATACCCAGATACTGTTTGGTGTACATGTCTTTTGATATCCGTATCATTTCTATAATAATCGCTTCGCCTTTTGATGTTAGGGATACTAATTTATTCCTTTTATCTGTACTTGATGTATTTATCTCTACTAAATCTTCTTCTACTAGTCTCCGTATCAATGTTGTCATTGTTTGAGGACTCTTTCCTGTTTTTTTACTCAGTTCTCTGTAGTTAAGCGATTTATTGTTATAGAAGTGAATCAATATATTTCCATGTGAAGCTTGTAGGTTATAACCTAAAATCATAAGTTCTGTATGGATGAAATTAGCCATACTTTTATTTGTCTGCGATATCAGTTGCATTAAGTTATCCATAGTCACCTCCTGGTTTGATGCTAATTTAATAATAGTACGATGTCGTACTATTGTCAAGAGAAAAGAAAACCATCTCATTTCAGAGATGGTTGATTGGTTGTATTTATTGCTGTATTGATTTGGTTTTTATATACGAAGTATTTAGTATAAATAAATTCAGAAACCAGATTGGTAATCATTGTTCCAAATAGTACTATGTAACTGTTCCATCCAATCCCTGTTAATCCATCTCCCCACCATGTTGATAAAGGTGTGAAAATCAAATAGAAAATGAATACTTTTGTCATAGCGATTGGTATGTTCGCTGCTGATTTGAATGTGAATTTACGGTTCAAAGTGAAGTTCCATAATACAGAAAGAGTTAAGGCGATTAAATACCCATACTTATACTCTAGTTTAAAGACTTCATTCATAATTGTGAATGATATTGCCTGAATGATTCCTGCGGATATTGAAAAAAGGAAAAACTTTACGGCATGTACTGTATTCTCGTTGTATTTGTCCTTTGTCATATTATATCTCCTTTATGTATGATAAATGTATTATACCATAATACTTTGAAGTACAAAAAAAGAAGACGGTTAGTCTTCTTTTACATTATGAAATACTGTTTGAACATCTTCAACATCATTTACTAAATCCATGAATTTATCAAATGCAGTTTGTTGTTCTTCTGATAATTCGATATAGTCAAGTGGATACCATCCGCTTTCAGCGTCAATTACTTCTACTTGTTCTCCTACATCAGTAAGAGTTTCTTGAATTTTGTTCATGATGTATCCATCTGCTTCGATTTCAACAACACCGTCTTCTTCAGATATATCAGATACATCTAAATCAGCCATTAGTAATGCTTCTAAAACTTCTTCTTCATCAATACCTTTAACTGTAACATATGATAAATGTTTGTAACTGTGTTCTACTGAACCACTTACACCCATTTTACAATCAACTTTTGTGAAGCAATTACGTACTTCAGCAACTGTTCTGTTTACGTTATCTGTTAATGTATCGATAATAACTCCTATTCCACCAGGACCAAACCCTTCATAACGGATAGGTTTGAAATCTTCACCGTTACCTTGTTCAGCCTTTTGGATATTTCGTTTTACGATATCTCCAGGAACTTGTTGTTTTTTAGCTTTTTCGATTAAGTGTTTTAATGATAAGTTGCTGTCAGGATTAGATCCACCTGTTTTGGCAACCATATAAATTTCTTTACCTAGACGACCATACAGTTTAGATTTTGCTAAACCTGTTTTCATCATAGATGCTTTTCTTACTTCGAATTTTCTACCCATAATATCACCATTTCTTAATATTTTTCCTTAATTATTATATATTATTGTGACTTAATTTTCAATTGTAATTTCATTTAATTCAATTGAATCATCATGCATTGTGATTGCTTTTTCTTTATATAGTTTCCCAAGTGCTCTTTTAAATGATTTTTTACTCATTTTGAGTGCTTGTAATATAACATCAGGGCTTGATTTATCGGTGATTTCCATAATCCCTTTATGTAGTTTCAAATAGTTAACGATGATTTCAGCATCTCCATCCATCATTAATTCTTTTTGTTGAATCATTGTTCCATTGTACTGGAAGTCTTGTTTTATGTTGATGATTTTAACTTTTGTTTGTTCACCTAAACGATATTGTTTTCTAATATGTTTATGATACACAAAGATTAAATGACCTTCTTTTGTTGATAAAACGATTCCTTCGTCAGCAAAGAAAAGTACAATTCCATCTACTTCTTGGTTTTCGATTAATTCTACTGTTGGTTTAATGTAACGGTGTAAATCATATCTGTTTATGATTTTAGCTGTTAGTTGGTTTTTTGATGCTTTAACCTTAGCAAAGATTAAATCACCTTCGATTGGCCATTCAGCTTTTTTTACTGGTAGATCATCTCTACTTAGTAATAAATCTTTTTGAATTCCCATATGAAGAAAGACTCCAAGTCTACTGTTTGTATCTATTACTTCACAGAATGCAGGAGTTTCTGAATCTATTAATGGTTTTTTCATTGTCGCAGTAATTCTTCTTTGATTATCATAATATAAAAATACGTCGATTTTATCTTGATCGTTTAATAATCCATTTGCTTGTCTTTTATGTAAGAATACATCTTCAAATCCGTCTGTTAATACATACGCTATATCCGTTTCTCTTACAACTTCAAGTACGTTCATTTGTCCTAGTTTAAGTGCCATAGGTATCACCTCTATCTCATTATAGCAAACTAACCTTAAATATTATAGTAATAAGGGTGTATAAAGTAAACAATTTTAGTATAATAAATTTAAGGAAGTGATCATATGAGAAAATACTTTATATATTTAATGTTTTACTCAGTTGGAGGATTCATCTTAGAACGTTTTATTAATTTGTTTTTTTTAGGTAGTTTTTATGATAATTCTGTGTTAATCGGTCCTTATCAGCCTTTATATGGGGCTGGGATATTGATGGCAATTATTGTCTATGATTTCTTTTTAAAACATATTCCTAATAATATAGTAAAGTATCTTTCATTATTGATTGTGGCGATTATTACAACCGGTATCAGTGAAGCTGTGACTGGATATGGAATGGCTCATTTCTATAATATGCAGTTATGGGACTATAGAGATTATTTTCCGATTAGTTTACAATACGTCGGGATTATTCCAACTTCGTTGTTTGGAGTTCTTAGTTTTTTAGTTATTGTGTTTATCCATCCTTTTGTAAAGAGGTTTTTAAACTTGATGCCAGGTGTTATTAGAAGAAACATGTTTAGGATTTTGCTTTTTGTGTTTATAATAGATATAGTTTATACGATGTTCTTTAGACTAATAAAAATATAGGAGTGGGACGTATGAGAAAAATATTAACTGTTTTACTAATGAGTGTATTTATTATTGGAGTAATCGGCTGTACACCAGAAGATACAGAACCAAAGATTGAATGTGGTGCAAACGAGGAATTAGTAGATGGTGTTTGTGAATATAAAACTGTAAGTTGTGCACCTGGTTGGGTCGCATATCAAGGTACTTGTGTTGAGGAACAATATGTTTACGAAGGAACTTCAGTAGTACTGAACGGAAGTCAGTTAATTGTTGAAGGTGTTCCCTTTTATATGAAGGGTGTTTGTTGGAATCCTGTTGTAAAGGGTGGTACACATCCGACTGGACTTGATTATATAGGTACTGTTGAAGCAGATGCTTTGTTAATGAAAGAGGCAGGAATCAATGTTGTTAGAACCTATGATGCAATTACAGATACTGATGTATTAGATGTATTATACGAAAATGGGATTTATGTTATTAATACCATTTACAACTATGGTGGTTCATCTGCTACTACTGCTGCAGCTAATGTAAATGCTGTAAAAGATCATCCAGCTATATTAATGTGGGCGATAGGTAATGAATGGAATTACAATGGTTTATATTATGATATGACATTTGAAGAAGCAAAAGATAAAATCAATGAGGTTGCTGAATTGATACAGAGTATAGATATTTATCATCCTGTTTCAACAGTATATGGACATATTCCATCTGGTGAAACAATCAATGATATGCCTGATATTGATATTTGGGGATTAAATATGTATAGTGGTTTAACATTTGGAAATGTGTTTGATACATGGAAAGTACGATCATATAAACCAATGTTTATGGCAGAGTATGGTGCGGATGCTTGGAATGCAAATACCGGACGAGTAGATTTAGAAGCACAAGCTGAGGCTACAAGAATTTTAACGGAGTTGATTATGGCAAATAGTTCTGCTGCTGATGCGAACAATGTTAGTATTGGTGGTACTATATTTGAATTTAATGATGAATGGTGGAAAGATGGAAATGGTTCATTAGACACTCATGATTCAGGGGGAAGTGCTCCAGGTTCTGGACCACATCCTGATAATACATTTAATGAAGAGTACTGGGGAATAGTGGATATTGATAGAAATCCAAGACCTGCATATTTTGCTCTTCAGGAATTATTCACAGAAGATGAATAATGTTAAAACAAGTCTTTTTTTCCTTTAAAAAGACAGAATATCAAGTATAAAATTAGTTTAATTGTCAAACTACAAAAGGCCAATCTAGGCCTTTTTTGTTTGATTTGCTCATATTTATTTACTATGAAAGCGTTTTACTGTATAATTATAGAATAATAGAGTAGGAGGAATTTTATGGATTACATTTTGTACATCGCATTAGGACTTAGTTTAACAGCTATTCTGTATGCATTTTATTTATACCGTCAGGTTTTGAAAGCACCTGTTGGTAGTGAGAAGGTTGCTGAAATAAGTGGCTATATTAAAGAAGGTGCTTCAGCATTTTTAAAACAAGAATATAAAGTAATTGTTATATTTGCTGTTGTTGCTTTTCCATTAATCTGGTGGAGTTTAGGATTATGGACTGCATTAGCGTTCTTATTAGGAGCTACATTTAGTGCAACTGCAGGACTTATTGGAATGAAGAGTGCTACAGATTCAAACTCAAGAACAGCTACTGCTGCTGAAGAACATGGTATGCAGAAAGCTTTAACTATTGCTTTTAAAGGTGGTAGTGTAATGGGAATGAGTGTTGTTGGTTTTGGATTACTTGGGCTAATCCTTGTCTTCTTAGTTACAACTGGATTACTTGATATTGAAGCTTATGAAGCTGTTGAAATAGCAGCTGGATATAGTTTAGGTGCTTCAAGTATTGCATTGTTTGGTCGTGTTGGTGGAGGTATTTTCACTAAAGCAGCTGATGTTGGTGCTGATTTGGTTGGTAAAGTTGAAGCGGGAATTCCTGAAGATGACCCTAGAAACCCTGCTGTAATCGCAGATAATGTTGGAGACAATGTTGGTGATGTAGCTGGTATGGGTAGTGACTTATTGGAAAGTTATGTTAGTAGTATCATTGGTGCTGCTGCAATTGGTGCATTATGGTACGGATTTGAAGGTGCTGTTTATGTAATTATTGTTGCTGCTTCTGGTATATTGGCTAGTATAATCGGAACATTTTTCGTTCGTGGGAAAGAAGGATCAAACCCTCATACAGCATTAAAACTTGGAACTTATATTAGTGGTATTATATTTATTACTATTGCATTAGCTTTAACATTTTATTTTAAAGATCAAGGGATCTTTGTTGTAGCTGATGATAAACTACCATTTGCGTTTGGACCATTCTATAGTATTATTATTGGACTTGGTGTTGGGCTATTAATTGCATTCATTAGTGAGTATTATACTTCTGCTGAATACAAATATGTAAAAGAAATTGCAAAGCAATCAGAAACAGGACATGCAACTAATATTATTAGTGGGATTGCAACAGGAATGCAAAGTACTGCGTTCCCAGTTATTTTAATCGCAATTGGTACAGTGTTGGCATTTAACTTTGGTGGATTATTCGGTATCGGATTAGCTGCTGTTGGAATGTTAGGTACTGCTGGTATGACTGTTGGTGTTGATGCTTATGGACCTATCGCAGATAATGCTGGTGGGATTGCACAAATGGCTGAGATGGATCCTAAAGTAAGAAAAATTACTGATGAGTTAGACAGTGTTGGAAATACAACTGCTGCTATCGCAAAAGGATTCGCTATTGGTAGTGCTGCTTTAACAGCACTTGCATTATTTAGTGCATTTATAATAGCGTTTAACAATTCAGCTGCCGAACGTGGTCTTGATGAGTTAAACGGAATTGATATTACAAAAGCTCCAGTTATTGCTGGATTAATGATCGGTGGAATGCTTGCATTCTTATTCAGTTCATTAACAATCAAAGCCGTTGGACGTGCTGCTAATAAGATGATTGAAGAAGTTCGTAGACAATTTAGAGAAATGCCTGGTATATTAGAGGGAACACAAATTCCTGAATATGCTAAATGTGTTAGTATCTCTACTACTGCTGCTTTAAAAGAAATGATTCTACCTGCTGCACTAGCTATTGCTTCACCATTAGTAATCGGATTTGTATTCGGTGCTGAAGCTTTAGGTGGAATGCTTGCTGGAACATTAATCACAGGTCTTATGTTGGCAATCTTCATGGCTAACTCAGGTGGAGCTTGGGATAATGCTAAGAAACATATTGAGTTAGGTAATCATGGTGGTAAAGGTAGCGAAGCACATAAAGCTTCTGTTACTGGAGATACTGTTGGAGATCCATTTAAGGATACAGCAGGACCAGCTATTGATATCTTAATCAAACTTATGACAACAATGAGTTTAGTATTTGCCTCATTATTTGGAATAGGAATATTATAGCAAATTAAAAGCATCCAATTGGATGCTTTTTTTATAACAAATAATTCATTGTCAACATTGAAATATATGATATAATTTAATTTGAAAAGGAAGTGTGATTATGAAGTTAATAAAAATATTTTTACTTACAGTATTAATAGTATCGTTGTCTGGATGTACTTCTAATAAAGGGATTGAAGTTCTAGACAAAATGGGAGATTTATCAATCGATTATAAGATGGATTTATCATTTCCAAATTATCCAGATGAAACAATCAATTGTGAGTTCGAGGAGGACTACTATGAATGCAGTGTTGGTGGAGAGCATTCAATTGATAGTAATTCTGAGAATAAAGATGATTTAAGGAATTCAATGATTCATTTGTTTCTATCATCAAGTGACTTCGAAGAGGTTGATGGAATTTATATCATAACAGAACAGGGAAAAACTGATTTTGTGCAGAGATTACCATATTTCGAATCTTTAATGGACACTGGTGTATATACAACTGAAGAGGCTATTACAGAAGCATTGGATGGACTTGGGGCTGTGAAAATCACAATGAGTAAGGACGTTATTGATACAATTGAGATTTTTGACCTAGACGGTAATACTTTGATGATATTTACTTTCGATCTATCATAAATAAATTTATCTATAAAAGAGGCAAATCGTCTCTTTTTTTGTTATAATGAATTTGGTGATTATATGAGAATAATGGTTGATGCAGATGCATGTCCTGTAAAAAACGAAATACTTGAAGTGGCAAAACAAAATAATATGGAAGTTCATATGTTTTTTGATAATGCACATGTGTACGAAGACGGCTATAGTACTGTCTATATTTTAGACAAAGGTGCAGACTCTGTGGACTATGCATTAATCAATAAATCAATCGCAGGAGATATTGTTGTCTCTCAAGATTATGGTGTTGCAACAATGGCACTTAGTAAAAAAGCATACCCTATTAATCAAAACGGGATGATTTATGATGATGATAATATTATGTCATTACTGACGAACAGAGCAATGAATCAAAAGATTAGAAGGCATAAAAATATGAAAGGTCCAAAAAAAAGGACTAAACAAAACAACATTGATTTCAAGAATAGTTTAATAAAACTAATTAATAGTAATAAATAGTTGCATTTTCCAATTCTTTTTGATAAAATTATAACGCTTGTAAAACGGAGGTGAAGCACATGGCAAACATTAAAGGTCAAATGAAACGTAATATTACAAATGAAAAAAGAAGAATAGCTAACGCTGCATTCAAATCAGGATTAAAAACTGCATTAAAAAATGTTGAAGTAGCTGTTGAAGAAAACAATAAAGAAGAAGCTGCAAAACAATTAACTGTTGCATTCAAAAAATTAGACAAGGGATTATCAAAAGGATTACACCACAAAAACTTTGTTGCTAGAAACAAATCTAGATTAACTAAATTAGTAAACAGTTTATAAGAGAAGACGACTACAAATGTAGTCTTTTTTTTATCAAAAATCCATTCATATTATGTTATAATTATATTACTGAAAGGGTTGATTAAGATGATAGGTTTTTCATTTATGTTTACAATAGTCTTTTTACTGGTTATTGGGTTTATATTCTTTGTAATGATAAAGACAGTAAAATCAAGTAACGCTCACAAATCTCAACCAAAAATATCGGCACCAGCAAAACTGATAGAGAAAAGAACATATGTTAGTGGTAATTTCACTTATTATTATGGTACATTTGAGTTTAGAACAGGAGACCGATTGGAATTAAAACTCCCTAGAGAAAGAACCGGTCTTATTGTCGAAGGTGATGAAGGTGATTTGACTTTTCAAGGAGATATGTTTATTGATTTCAGTCAGGAAATATACTAAAAAAAAGGATGCATCTGCATCCTTTTTATGTGCTTAAAATAAATAATTCTAAACCAACTCGCTTATCAATTTTTCCTGATTTGATTTGATAATCAATCTCTTCTAGTTTCCTTAGATGTCTCTCTACTGTTGGTAAATTAACACTAGAAGCATTCTTCATCATATAGTACGCTCTACCACTTGATGCGTTATAGTATCTGGCAACATCTGCTTTGTCTTTACCTTGTTTGACTAATAGTTTCACATGAAGTATCTCTCGATACTTATTAACAAGTATCCCTAGTATCCTCAAAGGATCCTCGTTATGCATTACAAGATCATTATAGATTTCTAATGCTTTTTCTTGATTCTTCTCTAATATTTTATTGGTTATTTCGTATACATTATCTTCCACATTTTTTGTGATAACTTTCTCAATAATACTTAGATTGATATTAGTCATCCCTTCACAATAATTTAGAAGTTTTTGTGTTTCATTTACTAGTACTTCAGAGTTGTTTTCTACCCTGTTTAAAAACTCCTTTAACGCATCATTATCTATGTTCAAACTTTGTTTTCCAAGTTGTCTTCTAATCCAGTTTGAAGTGTCTTGTTCCTTTAAAGGGTTACATTGTGATACTTCTGCTTTTTCTTTTAGAAGTTTTGTTATAGCTTTTCTCTCATCAAGTTTGCTATAAGGGGCAGAAATAATCAATATGGTTTCTTCATTTGGAACATCTAAATATCTCTTAAGGGTGTCTACTTTGTGTTTGAGATCTTTTTTTGGTTTTTCCGCAGAAACAAAATAAGCATTTTTGACAATAATAATCTTCATTTCAGACATGAATGGAATTGTTGAAGCATCGTTCATTGCCTCTTCCAAATTTTGCTCTTCCATATCATAATTTGAAACATTGAAGTCATCAACTTCATACTTTTCAATTATTTTGTTGATTTTGCTCTTTATTATAAAAGTATCAGTACCGTAGAATAAATAAACACGTTTTTCCATATCAAACACCTCAAATATATTATAACATACAAATCTTATGGGGGTGTTGTTTTTTTGTCTTTAACCCCAAACAAATAGGAAATGATTATAGTGCCATCCAAGTCAATTCTGGATATAGTAATATTTCTATCTTTGTACCTATTAATCACCTCTACTGATGGATGGTTATGGGTGTTTTTATGAAACGATGTTATGAACACTTCATTAGGGTCTACGGTGTCTATGAATTCAGCGCTACTACTAGTAATACTTCCATGATGTCCAGCTTTCAGATTTGATGAATGTATCCTAAAATTTTCTAGTAATTCCTTTTCTCTTTCTTTTTCAATGTCTCCTGTGAACAGGTATGTATCATCTTCTATGTACAACTTAAAGACAACAGACTTATTGTTTTCCTCAAACGATTCGTTTATTAGTTCATAAAACTCCAAATCCAATGATCCACACTCAATATGATTTGGATGATTATCATAATCAATTATCTGTCCTATATTGAATGATTCAAGAATATCATCTAACTCACCCATATGATCATCATGATAATGTGTAATTATTACGTAGTCTAATCTTCTTATGTTCTTGCTTTTAATGTAATCAATCACAGAATCATATTGATCTGTGACACCCGTATCTATTAGAATATTACAACGATCATGTGAATCTTTTACTAGTATGCTGTCACCATATACGTCAATCACTGAAATCTCCTTGGTAGGCGAAAGAATATTTGAGTAATAGGTAAACAGAATCAAAAGACTCAACATTTGAATGTAATAAGAACACTTTTTTGTCTTTACATTAATTAGAATCAGGAACAGAAAGACGTAATAAAGAATAACATTCAAATTATTTGTAAACGTAAATTTGAATGTCAAAAATTCGAGTTGAGATTGTGTATGTACTATAAACTCAAAAGGTTTAATTATCCTAGCATATATATCATCAAGAAATGGTAAGAAAAATGTTATATATCCAAACGGTAAAATAACGTAACTCATATAAAGTATCATAACAACATTTATAATCAAAGAATATATATTTAATTGGTAGTTTAATGATAAAACGATAGGGATAGTTGTTAGGAAGGCAACTAGTGATACTGTAAATAAAGAGTTTATTACGTTTTTAGATTTAAATAGATACGGTGTTAACAAGATTGAGAAAGTCACAGTAAAAGATAAAACAAACCCCATATTATAGTACATGTATGGTGATATAACGAGATAACCTATGAATATAATAGATAGAACATCTAAGTTGCTTAGTTTAAGTTTATACTTTTTTACTATTTGAATTAGAATGTATAACAAAGATGCTCTAACAACCGAGGGACTAAAGGCAGTTAGGACTATATATATTACAAGAAAAACTGTTATTATAAATCGCCTTTTAGTTTTGATAAACTTTTCTAATGTCAAAACTAGTAACGTAATGTGTAATCCACTTACAGCAAAAAGGTGGCTGATTCCTAAATCGTTTATTGAGTTAATGAAAGATTGATCAAATTCAGATTTGTCAGCCAAAATAAACGTTTTAATGTACGCTTTTGATTTTGGAAAATTACTATCTATATATTTTGAAATAATATGGGGAATCCTCTGAATTGTCAATTTGGAACCTAGTTTTGAATAGTTGTCAACTTGAATTATGTATTTCATATTCTTTGAGTACAAATAGTTCTTATAGTTAAATCCTTTTGGAATTGTATTGCTTCTTGGCAGTGTTAACTCTCCTGTAACAACTAATATATCACCTGGTTTTATTGAGGTAATTTCAGGTAAAGAAACTTTAATGTAAAGTCCGTCAATCTTCCCTCTAAAACTTGTTGTATAGTTATCCTTAATTCCATCAATTACTGTGATCTCGTAATCTTCCTGTATTTCTAAAGATTTGGAATGAAACAATAAGATGCTTGATTGATAAATCCCACAAATAAGTATCACAATCAGTAAAAGTGATTTTCGATACTTATACATGAAAATCAAGAAAAGAATTGAAGGTATGAAGTATAAATAACTATTCGTACTTAGTATGTATAATACTAATCCAAATACTAGGTATATATATTGATATCTAAGTTTTAATAAGATCTTTAATGTTATTAAACGTACTTTCACCAATTCCGGGTACATTTATAATATCCTCGATATCTTCAAAATATCCAACTTCTTTCCTGTAGTCTATTATTTTTTGTGCCGTAGATGGTCCGATTCCGGGTAATTCTTGAAGTTGCTCTAGGTTTGCCTGGTTAATGTCCAATCTAACTTCATTCACTGGTATATCACCAATAACAGAACTAGTTTCATCGTATATAGATGGGATATAGATAACATCCTCATCAAACAATTGTGAACTCAGGTTTACTAAAGTGCCATCCGCCTCATTTGTAAGACCACCTGCTAAATTAACAAGTTGATATAATCTCAAATCTTCATTCACTTTATATACTCCTGGATTATGTACTTCTCCTTTTATATCAACATAAATATATTCAATACCATTATATTCCTGTATTGGTTCATTAATTTCAGCAATTGGTTTTTCTTTTAGTAAGCTTGTAAGTAAACTTACAATGATTACCAAACCGACTATTACAAATCCGCTGTACTTTTTTAATAAATCTTTCATATTATCACCCAATAATATAGTATCGGTAGGTCAATATATTTTCTCAATAAAAAAGGCAGAAAATCTGCCTTTTAATCATATACTTTGCTTTGTGATAGTTTTATGATGTCATCGAAGTGAGTTTCAAATATTTTCACAACATTTGGATCAAACTGAGATCCTGAACATCTCTTTAGTTCTTCTATGGCTTCAGTGTAGCTAATTTCTTTCCTATAAGTTCTTTCAGTTGTCATCGCATCAAATGCGTCAGCAACAGAAATTATTCTAGACAGGATTGGAATTTGCTCTCCGGCTAAGCCACGAGGGTATCCCGAACCATCCCAGTATTCGTGATGACTCAATACTATTTCACTAAGTTGTCTTAGTTCGTTAGATGAGTTTAGGATTCTAAAACCAATTTCTGGATGTTTCTTAACCTCTTCATACTCTTGAGGTGTTAGTTTTCCATTCTTACTAATTATGTCCTTAGTAATAACAATTTTCCCAATATCATGTAGAATACCAGCCATTCTTATTTCATTGATTTGCTGGAATGACAGTTTATACTTTTGTGCGATTACTTCACTAAGCTTTGATACATTTCTTGAGTGTGTCTCTGAATAAACATCTTTCTCATATAAAGTCCTAATGATCGTATCTATAGTATTACTTCTCATTGATGGTACATCTAAGAGTTTCATTCTATACATCTCGTCTTCAGCAGATTTGTATATTTCATTAAAATCTTCGAAGCTCGATATTTTTGCCTTAACACCGTACGATACAGATAGTTGTACTGATTTTACATAATATCTTTTGGCTGATTCTATGAGTGCGAGCACTCTATTTTCAGCTTCCTGTTGATCTGTATTAGGCATTACCATAATAAACTCATCTCCACCAATTCGTGCAATGAAGTCTCTTTTTTTTGCATGATGAATGAATACTTCTGTAGCATGAATCAATAACTGATCCCCACTTAAATGTCCAAAAGCATCATTAACTAGCTTTAATCCATTTATGTCTGCTACTATAATACTCAATGGATAATTCTTTGGTATGTCAATATTCTTGATTTCCTCTTCAAAATATCTTCTATTAAACACACCTGTCAATGTATCGTGATAACTCATATCTACAAGTGATCTTACTATATTGTCACTACTTGTTTTATCTCTAAATGTTACAGTTGCTCCTATAACATCTTCGTCAAAGATTAAGGGATATGTGCTTAGTACCACTTCTATCCATTTTCCATTTTTCTTCCAAAAAATATTCCTAAGATTTGCTGAATCATTACCAGATTCCATTGTAATTCTAGATGGACAATCTTCTTCTTTATATTCTTCTCCATCAATTCTAGAATGATGAATGAGGCTATGCATATTCTTCCCAATAAACTCTGCACGATTACTATACCCAAGTAATTGAATGGCTCTATCATTTATTGAAATGCAAATACCATTTGAATCAATTGTATAAACCCCTTCACCTGTTAAATCAAGTATATTTTCAAGTCTTTCTCTGCTTTCAATAATTCCTTTTTGATATTCTACCTCATTGGAAATATCCATTAAAATACAATGTGTTTGCTTAAAGTTTCCATCACCTTTATAGGCGATTTTTCCTAGAAACCTAACAGGTATTAGATGTCCACTTTTATGAATCATCTCAAAAATAACATCTACACTTCCTCTTTCTTTAAATGCCTTGAAGTTTTCATTTATTTCAGTTTTGCTATTTTCACTCATAAAACTACCAAAAAACTTACCTATCATCTCTTCTTTTTCGTATCCAAGTAATCTTGCATATGTTTCGTTGACAATTAAGAAATGTCCGCTTTCGTCTAGTGATTGATATCCAAGTGGTGCATCATCATATAATGCTCTAAAAATATCCGCATTTTTTTCTGTTTCCTTAAACGCAGCTTTTAATCCATCAATTTCTTTAGAAAAATCAGTTAATGATTTTGATAAAGGATGAACAAAAAACTCCATAATCATTGCAACAAGCAGTAGATATAAACCTGCGACTTTTGTTAAATGTCCAATCACAATTATATTTTCAGTAAGACCAGTGTATAAAGTGAACACTAGTTCTGATGATATTAGCAGGATCAAAATCAGCAAAAAATCGAACTTGAAGTTCCGATGTTCTAGTGGTTTATAAGCAAACATTGTTATTCCGGATGCTATATAGATAAGTATAATTAAATACTCCATTACTATTTTAAATGTTGTTAATCCAGTCCCTACAATATAGCAAGCTGGAAAAATATTGATGAATATGCTTAATACAAGTAAAGTTGAGCCAAATACAACGATAGATATCAGCCACTTCATATTCACTTTAAATTTGTGACTAAGGGTACCGAATAATATTGACGATGCTAGAATTAAATTACCAACAATCCAAAACTGTATAGCCTTATTTCCCGTCGCACCAGAAAAAACATTCATCTCTCCATAATATAAAGTATGAAGAATGAGTACAAGACTACTAAAAAACAAGCCAATTGCAATAATCATTGCAATCCTTGGTAACTCAGTCCTGTGAGATAATCCTATAAATAATAATAATGAAAAACCAATGGCAAGCCCAGTGAATTCAATTATGATATGAAAAACCAAAAAATTATTTTGTGCTAAGAGTATCATCAAAATTGAGTATAACGTCAAACCTGAAATATGAAAAATCTGTGGTTTCATAATCTGTCCCTCCTTATGTAAGATAAATAACCCAAAACAGTTGACCAATCAGTAATTCTAAAAAATAAAAACACTTATACTATCTTAGTTTAACTTTGCTATTTAGAACCTCTTTAATCTTTTCAGTTAAGAAATCATACTCTGGATCATAAATAAATCTAAAGTATAGAGATCTTAATAAACTCTTTATATTTATATTGATATTATATACTTCTGGATATGTTTTAGGACGATTATAATCACTGACAAAATCTATCCAACTCAATAAAAAATCATTATCCAATTTTTTTAATTTTATCATGGATTCTAATACATTTACTGTTCTTTCATCCTCATCATTAGTGTAAACATAGTGATCAACTTCGAATTTCTCATTGATGATATCAAAGATAATTCTAAGTTGATATTCTTCTATTTCCTTAGCTTTAACTATTTGATTAAATGTATCAGCAGCATGAGCAACTGAATGTATAAAACCAACCCTTTTGTCAAAACCTCTTAAGTCAGTTTCCAATTTGTAATACTGAACCAAACCGTCAAACAACTCCTTAAATTCGTGTTTATTATATAGTCCATCTCGGTTGTGTACATAAACAAGAATGGTTAGCTGCAACATCGTAAAAGTGCGTATTAAAGCGCTAAACTCTATGTCGTTGTCTAGATCAAACATCATAAACTCTTGCGATATTAATCTCTTAGATATATCCACAAGCATCTCTTTATCAAAATGAGAATCATGTAGTAAGTGAGCAAGAACAGGATATATTAATTCATCTCGAATATGAGAATCGTGTATTCCGATATCAAGTAATAAATCCTCGAGTAATTGAAGTTTATCTACACCTTCAAATTTGTACTCGGTTTTCTTTTGATTCTTTAATAAATCAACTAAAGCTTCATTCATATCATCACCTCTTACTTAAATTATACTATAAATAAAAAAGAATATTATAGTTCTTTTTTACAAACGTATAATATTCTATCTTCATATTTAATTTTTTTAATCACTTCTATATGATTACTTTTTAGCATTACTGTCATATCTTTAAGAGTGTAAGCCATCTGTAAATGACTTTCAATGTGGTTCCCAATTTGGATGGTATGTTTCATTTGATTATCTATATTTGTTAATACAGCACTCCATCTCATAACATCATCTTTTAATAGCACTTCCTCGGTATGACCAGATAGTTTGTGAATGTACTGAGGTCTTATAGAATCAAATAGAAAAACACTATCTGTATTCATGGCCAAGTAAACATTTTTAAGTGCTTTACTCACTTCTGCTTCATTCTGCAAATAATTTATAACATCACTACTCATACAAATGATGTCATAATCTCTGTTCACAGTATCAAGTATGTCATGTATAAAGAAATTTATCTTAACATCATCAATTGTTGCGTTATTATATGCGACTTCCAACATTTCAGTAGATATGTCTGTTGCGGTAACATGATATCCTTTTTTACTTAATTCGATAGCTAGAGGTCCAGTTCCAGTCCCTAAATCTAAAACACTACCTGATTTGTGATGAACTTGAATTATCTTCACATATTCTTCAACAAGTTTATCATCTACAAACATATCATAATAGGTAGCTAGTTTCTCGTAAATCATTTTAGTCTATCTAGATTTAAAGTTTCAATTTCAGCTAACATTTTTTCTAAGTCGTAATGTTCTCTTTCTTCTTTAGTGAACACGTTCACAATTACATCATTACAATCAATTAGTATCCATGAGTTTGAATTTTTACCTTCAACTCTAGGTGCTTCAAAACCACCTTTTACTAGGTCTCCTGTAATGTGAGTCGCAGTTGCTTTTAACTGTCTCTCACTTGTCGAACTACTTATAACTAAGTACTCGAAGAATGGTGACTTATCTTTCATATCGTATACTACGATATCAAATAAATTTACTGATTCTAACGCATCAATAATAATCTTAATTTTTTCCATGATTTTCCTCCAATAGTTGTTCATAAAACTCCCTTGCATCATATGCTTGTTTGGGAATCTTTGAATGTTCTTTCTCATAATATTTAATAGAATCATCAATCGCTGTATATACAGCTAATTGAAGATTTTGATTAGCAATTTTTCTTACTTTAATACAAGAATCATATGTTCTATTTGGTTCAATGTAGTCACTTATAAATACTATTTCTTCATATCTACTCATATTGGGTCTTCCTACAGTGTGTGAAGATATACTGTTTAGTATTTCGTCATCGACAATATTATACACTTCTTTTGCGTAAATTACTGCGGTGAAGCTATGAAGAATTTGACTATTGAATTCTTCTAATATTCGTTGATAGTTTTTATAGTTGTTTCTTATAATCTCTTCTTGTTTTTTATTATCATAATATTTGGTAATATCATGTAGAAGAGCTGCGTAAGTAAGTTTATCAAGGTCTAGATCAAATCTCTTACCAAGAGACAATGCAGTATCTAGAACTCCGTAAACATGTTTTAATCTGTTTGGTTTGTTTTTATATATCTTTTCTAAGTCTTTTTTGATTACATCAATCATTAAATCAATGCTTCTCTCACATATGGCATTGAATGAATCAATGTGTGAACACTTATTTTAACATTCCCTTTTACCGTGATGAATCCAAGACCAGGTAATACAATATCATACTTTTGATCATTCTTGATGAAAAAGTTGTGTTTTTTAAGTGGGTACTCTTCTCCTTCATACGGTGGAGATAAAACTTTGTGAAGATTTGTCTCATATAAGTTATCTGCATTTTCCAGTTTTGTGCGGTGAATATTTAAGAACTCACTTACATAAACTATCATAGAAGACTTGCTTCCACTTATAATATCTATTCTAGCTAGTCCACCAATAAATAAAGTTTGCCCAGGATCTAATTGATACCCTTTTGGTTTGATTTCTTTTTTTGGTGTAACAGCTTTTAAAGTCTTAGCTGATATATAATGAGTTATTTGCTCATCGTTGATTAGTCCAGGTGTATCTATAACATCAAAATCACCAAACGGTATTTTGATGAAGTCTAAAGTTGTTCCCGCTGTACTTGAAACGGTAATAACTTCTTCTTTTACATCTGTATAATTCTTAAGTAATTGGTTGATGAATGTTGATTTTCCAACATTAGTAGCACCAACTACATAAATGTCTCTTTTTTGTGATTGTTTTAGGATATCTTGAATAATAACATCTAAGTTCTTATTCTTCTTAGCTGACATTAGTTTAATATCTATTGGCTTTAAATTGTTATCTGCGACAATCTTTGTTAAGTGATGCTTCAGTTTGTTTTCTTTAACACTTTTAGGCAATAAATCTACTTTATTTGCGATAATGATTAAATCATTATGGTTTGTTAGTTTTTGAATTTGAGGAATCATTGATCCTTCAATATCAAATATATCAATTATCTTAACAATCAGTGCATTGCTGTTTCCAATTTTACCGATAATCTTAAAGTAATCATCTTTTGTGATTGATAACGGTGTAACCTCATTGTAGTTTTTCAGTCTAAAACAGCGACGACACACTATGTCTTCGCTTGATTCTAATTTACTACTTGGTACAAATCCTGGTTGTTTCTGATCTGTGGATTGAATGATACTTCCACATCCTATACAGCGAAGTTCTTCCATATTACACTCTTTCTTGAAGCTTCAGTTTTTCGTATGTTTCAGGGAATTTTTTTCCAATTTGATTTAGTTTTGTTTCTTCCATTTTTCTGTTTAATCTTGTATACCATTTTTCAGTTTTCTTTTTGATTGGGTTTACCAAGATACTATAAGTTTGTAGTCTATTGGCTCCATAGATATCTGTCATCAATTGATCACCAATTATTACAATCTCATCTTTTTTGTAATCTCTAAGTGTGTTCTTGATAATGCGTTTGAATTTGAAGATAAATGGTTTCCTCATATTGGCATGACCTTCTATGTTTAACCCTTCACAAAAAACATCGACTCTAGGTTGGATGTTGTTTGAAACGATAATGATTTCAAACCCTTTTTTTTGTAAAGACTCAAATAAGTCATCGATTTCTTTATTTGGCACTGTTTCTTGATATGAGATTAATGTATTATCTAAATCTGTTAAGATTAATCGTTTCCCTTGCTCATAAAGAGCATCGAAATCAATATCAAAGAATGTGTTATGAAATTCATTTGGAATGAATTTTTTTGTTTTTAATAAGTATTGAATCATAGTATTACCCTCTGTTCATATTTGATTGGATTGTTTCATAGATTTCTTTTGGTGTTACATTGTATGAATTGTTGATTACGTGTGTAGCTTGAGTTGGTTTATACTTTATTGATAATTCTTTTCGTTCTTCATCATAGGAGATATCTTCTATTTTATCAAAGTCATACTGAACATTTTTACCATATATACCTTGGAAATGAAATGATTTTCTTTCAAATACTATGGCTGGTTTGAATAAATACGTTTTCAGTATTAAAATTGAGACCAAACTTAGGAAGATTCCAACAATAATTAACGTTACTGTTTCTAAAAATATTCCAGTTAACAACATTGAAACAGCTATGATTGGAATAATGAATACTATCTTCTTCTTTAAATATACTTCAAGTCTCATAGAATCACCCTTCTTTATTATATCTTATTTTATCTTGTTTTTCAGTTTCTTTAAAATGACTTCTAATGAGACGTCATATAAATCACTTAGATATAGATTTCTTTTTATGTCTTTTTTTACGTAATCGATATATAAAACTTGTTTGTTCGATTTCCCATTATTTCTTAAATATACATTTGTGATACTTTTCAATGGTATTTTGTACGAACCGTTAGAGTTTATATTAAGTTCCTTATTCTTAATTGATATTACGATTGTTTTCCTATAGTACTTAACAATGTAAGGTATGATAACACTTGATATAGCGAGTGTTATCGTTGTTGCGAGTATTATAAGCAGGAAGTTCCCTGTGATTGATCCTAATATAAAGAATACGATTGGGATTCCTAAGTACACTAATTTGTCTGTATTGTTTCTATATCTTACTTCCATATTATCACCTTCATAATAAGTTTTCTTTTAGTTGTTTGAATAGTACATCAAAGTTTATATCTAGTACGTCTCTTATTGTTATAAACTTTGGTACAACGGTCGGATAGTATTTTATTTTAATGCATTGAATTACACTTTTTCTCCCGTTGTTTACTTGAGTGAAATGTTCCATAGTTACCTCTTTTATTTGAAATACAGGAACTTTATTTTTTTTTAATCGATATGATTGATCAATACATAGAATATCGTTTTCAATTTTTATAGCGGGAATTTCTTTTCTAAAATGAATATAGTCTTTTATGAAGTAGTGAAGTCCAAAGATAGCTCCTATGCTTATAGGAACTATAATAATGAATACTTCAATATTTTCCTGTGATTGATTCATACCATAATTAATAAATAATGAAAGAATTCCTAACCATAAAACAAGAATGTACACAATAAAGATTAATCTACTTTTTCTATAAACAGACATTATCTTTTTGGTCTGATTAGGCAATCTTTTGTGTACCCTATTAGATCTTCTCTATCTGCTAGTTTTAGAGCTTTTCTTACTAAGTTATAGTTCTTTGGATTGCGATATTGGATTAAAGCTCTTTGCATTGCTTTTTCTTCTTTTGTTCTTGGTACATATACTTCTTCCATCGTTCTTGGATCAAGTCCTGTGTAGTACATACATGTACTTAGTGTTCCTGGAGTTGGATAGAAATCTTGTACTTGTTCAGGATAATACTTTAAATCTCTAATATATAGCGCAAGTTCTATAGCGTCTGTCAATGTTGAACCTGGATGGCTACTCATTAAGTACGGCACTAAGAATTGATTTTTGTCATATTTTTCGTTTAACGCATAATACTTTTTAACGAATTTGTCGTATAGACTTCTTTTTGGTTTGTTCATTTTCTCAAGTACAGTATCACTTACATGTTCTGGGGCAACTTTTAGTTGTCCAGATACATGATGTTCAACAAGTTCTTTAAAGAATTGATCGTTTTGATCGTACATTACGTAGTCGTAACGAATACCCGAACGAACAAAAACTTTTTTGATTTTGTCTAGTTCTCTTACTTCTCTTAAGATATCTAGATAGTTATTGTGTTGTACTTTTAATAGTGGACAAGGTTTATCTTCTAAACACTGTTTGTTTAAACATACACCTTTTGTGACTTGTTTTTCACAAGCGGTGTCGTAGAAGTTAGCTGTTGGTCCACCGATATCATGGATATATCCTTTGAAATCATCGTATTTTGTTATTTGTTTTGCCTCTTCAACGATTGATTCTTTTGAACGTGATTGGATAATTCTACCTTGGTGGTATGTTAAAGCGCAGAAACTACATCCTCCATAACAACCACGATTACTAATAATACTGAATTTAACTTCGTTGATCGCAGGGATGTGTCCTAGTTTCTTATATATAGGATGATAGTTTCTCATATACGGTAAACTGTATATTGAATCCATCTCTTCTTTTGTCAGTGGACGTGATGGAGTGTTTTGTACTACGGTGTGATTTCTATATGTTTCTATAAGTGGTTTAGCACTTATATGATCTATATTATTGTATTTAATATTAAAGCTTTCAGCGTACTTCTCTTTGTTTTCTAGTATTTCATCATAACTAGGTAAGTAGATTCCATCAGCTGGAATATAACTCTCGTTTTTTGTTTTGAATACTGTCCCTGTGATAAACACGATATCTTTTATATCTAAACCACTTCTTAAGTATTCAGCAACTTCTATGATACTTAACTCAGACATTCCATATACTAGTAAATCTGCCTTAGAATCAATCAGGATACTTTTTCTTACTGTATTCCCCCAGTAATCGTAATGAGCCATTCTACGTAAAGATGCTTCGATACCACCTATAATGATATTGGCATTTGAGAATAGTTGTCTTACTTTTTGAGAATATTTTATGGTTGCGTAGTCTGGACGAAGATCCATTTGTCCATCTGGACTGTATAAATCTTTTTGTCTTCTTCTTTTTGAGACAGAATAGTGATTTACCATGCTATCGATATTTCCACTACTTATTAGGAATCCTAGCTTTGGAGTACCAAGTCGTTTGAAATCATCATTGTTCTTCATATCAGGTTGTGCGATAATCCCTACAGTAAAACCGTAGCGTTCTAGTAATCGTGATATAATCGCAATACCAAAAGATGGATGATCTACATAAGCATCACCACTAATTAATATAAAATCTAATTGATCGATATTTCGTTCTAATAAGTCTTCTTTTGAAATTGGTAAAAACATAGTATCACCTATCTATATATAGTTTTAAGTTCTTTTCGTAATTGTTTGTAGTTTGGACATAGCTTTTTTAATACATTGTAGAAGTTTACACTATGATCCTGAAATTTCAAATGACAAATTTCATGTAGAAAAACGTACTCAATATATTTAATGTCATAATGAATCAAATGAGTAGACATGTTTATGTTTCTTAGTCTTGCATTACAACTACCAAATCTTGTTGTTGTATACCTTGTTTTTATATGTATATCTGAAATGTTAACAACACCATTGTCAATGTACTTTAGACGTAAGTTGTTTAGTATATCTAGTAGTTGTTTCTTTTCAAATCGTTTCATCATACTTTTTAATTGGTCAGTAGAAATAGCAGGTTGAATGCACTCTGTTTCTGTGATTATTATTTTATCAACGTTGTCAGATGATTTAATATTTAATTCCTGACCAAGGAAATAGTATTTCGATTTATCTGGAATCCTTGTAATTGTTGCTTTGTCGTACTTCTTTAAGAACGCAGTTGCATTTTGTTTAATGAAGTTAACAGCATACTTTTCAGTTTGATATTTTGACAAATTTATTTGAATATAGCCTTCTTTTTTAAAATAGAAGTATGTATTCTTATTTGGCTTTTTGGTTATGTTTAATTTGATTTCACGACTGTTAATCGTAATCACTTTCATTTAAATGACACCGATTAACTTTTCGAGTACTTTTGATGCATTTAAGCTTGCAGCTTCAACGAATTTATCAAAGTCTTCTGCCTGATTTTCGTCGTCTAGTATATCGCTAATTGATCGATATATAATGAATGGAACGTTATACATTGTAGCAACATGTGCTATAGCAGCAGACTCCATTTCTATAGCGTAAATATCGCTATATTCTGAATTTACTTCTTTGATTGTTTCTTTTGAGTAAACAAACTGGTCACCTGATGCGATACGTCCAACTTTATAGTTATACTGTAGAAAATCAAGTATTGATTTCGTTTTATTTAATAGTGTTTTATCTGCAATGTATGTTGGTTCTGAACCTGGTAACTGTCCATGTTTATACTCACTAAACTTTGTGACATCTACATCATGATAAAGTACTTCAGATGATATTACTACATCTTTATGTTTTACGCCATTTTGTCCACCCGCAACACCTATATTGATTACTGATGTTACATCGAAGTGTTCTAATAGTAGAGTAGTTGTTACTGCTGCATTTACTTTTCCTATTCCAGCCAGAACTAAAACTACTTCTTTTCCTGAAATTGATCCAGTATAGAATGTCCTAATCCCTTTTTTTACTTTATCTAAATCATCAATTTGACTTTTAATTGTATTGATTTCTACTTCCATTGCTCCAATAATACCTATCATATATTTTCCTCCTAAGAACAAAAAAAGAATGTACAAGACATTCTTATTTTACTTCAACAACTTTAACTTTAACTTCTTTTCCAGTTTCAGTCTTAACAGTTATTTGTGCACCTTTTTGTAATCCGATAACACCTTTACCAATTGGAGAGTCATTTGAAATTTTACCTCTTAATGGGTTTGCCTCAATAGAACCAACAATGCTGTATTCTTTTTCAGGCATTGATCCAACTTTAAGTACAACTGTTTTTCCGATGTTTACTTTATTTGAATGATCTTCTTTAATAATCTCGTAATTTTTTAAGATTCCTTCGATTTCTTTGATACGACCTTCGATTTCAGCTTGTTTATCACGAGCTGCATCATAGTCTGCGTTTTCTGATAAATCCCCTTGTGCACGAGCATCTTTTAATGCTTCTAAGTTCTCAAGACGATCAACATCTTTTAATTTATTTATTTCTTCTTGTAGGTTTAGAAGACCTTCCTGTGTTAATTTATACGATTTATCCATGCTAATACCTCCATATCATATGTTATTATACTACATCTCTATTTGAAATGATAGAATTTATTTTTGTGATGATTAAGTCTACTGCAACGTCATGATCTTTATCATTTGGAATGATAATATCGGCATAACGTTTTGTTGGTTTAACAAATGCATAATGCATTGGTTTAACTGTATTTAAGTACTGATTTACTACACTATCTAGTGATCTTCCGCGTTCAGCCATATCTCTTGACAAACGTCTAATGAAGCGTAAATCATCATCTGCTTCAACGAATAATTTGATATCACATAACTCTCTGATGCGATCATCTTCCATTATTAAAATACCTTCTAGAATAATGATGTCTCTTGGTTTGATATCTTCGTAATCTTTTGCTCTGTTATGATTTTCAAAATCATAGGTTGGTTTTGTAATGGTTTCACCTTTGATTAGTTTTAAGATTTGCTTATACATTAAGTCGTTGTCTAAACTAAATGGATGATCATAATTCACTTTGTAACGTTCTTCCATTGTCATTTCAGTTTGATCTTTGTAATAGTCATCATGTTTGATTACAATAACTCTGCTTGAATCAAATCCTCTTACAATCTTATCAACTACTGTTGTTTTACCACTGGCACTTCCTCCAGCTACTGCGATAATGACAGGTGTATTCATAGTATCAACCTTTCCACTACAAAAGGAGTTAAAAACTCCTCGTGTATATCATATTCGTATTTTCATATATATTATATTATATAAACTGTATATTTCAATATTTATTTCACTTTTCTCAGCATATCGTATTTAGATACCTTGAATGGAATGTAAATTTGAAGCATTTGTTTTGGATGACGAGCTGCATCAAGTGATTTGCCGTCTGTATCCATTATGTCTTCTACTTTAAAATGTATTGGTCTAAAGTTTGGACTAAAAACTTCAATTTCATCTCCAGGAATGAAGTGATTTCTTTGTTCGATGATTGCGATGTTTGAATGTTCATCATAATCATGAACTAAACCAATGAACTCCTGAGTAGGATTTTCATTTCTCATATTATATAGCTGTTCATCGATTGTTGTCATACCTTCCATAAATCCATGACTTGTTAATCTATTTTCAGCTTTTTTGATTTCAAGTAAGTATTTTGGTAGATCTACTTCATAATCATCACAGATGTTGTCTATTAATCTTCTATATGTGCTAACAACAGTTGCTATGTAATGAATCGATTTCATTCTACCCTCAATTTTTAATGAGTCTACACCAATATCAATAAGATCACTGATGTGTTTAACAGTTTGTAGATCTTTACTACTCATTGCAAAATGTAGTTCTTCATCATTCAATTTGCTTTCGCCATCAAACAAGTCATAATTCCATCTGCAACTATGGGCACATCCTCCACGATTAGCGTCTCTATCTGTCATTGTATTTGATAGTGTACATCTTCCACTATAAGACACGCACATACCACCGTGAATGAATACTTCCATATGGCACTCTGTATTATTTCTTAGCTCTAACAACTCATGTTTGTTCAGTTCTCTTGCAAGAACCACTCTAGTAACACCTTCTTCATGCCAAAAGTTTACAGATTCATGGTTTGTGTTAGACATTTGTGTTGAAATATGTATTTCTAAATTGGTATGTTCTTTTGCAGTATCGATGATTACAGGGCTTGCGCAAATGATAGCGTCGACTCCAACTGCTTCCAACTCTTGTAAATAATCAACAAGTCCTTCTACATTGTCGTTATGAGGAATAATATTTGTTGTTACGTACACTTTTTTATTTAAGTTATGTGCGAAGTCACATGCTTCTTTAATTTGAGGTATATCAAAGTTTGAAGCTCGTGCTCTTAAACTAAATTTTCTACCACCAATGAATACAGCGTCGGCACCGTACATAAAGGCAATTTTTAGTTTTTCTAGACTTCCCGCGGGAGCTAATAATTCAGGTTTCTTCATTAGAATTTATCATAAACAGTTTTCTTATATAAGAATCCTGAATCATGATCTCTTTCGTATAATTTTGAGAATATTTTTGCTTTTGAAATAGATTCTTCCATTTGCAATAGTGCACGATAATTCCCGACAGTTTCTATTAAATAGTTGGTGTCTTTAAATATTCCATCGATGATAAATACATCAACACAATCTTTAAGGATTCCAATTTCTTGATAGCTTTCAAGTGCTTTCTCTCTAAATATATGTGTACCATGAACATCTTGGAAAATAGGGTATGCTTCATTTCTAATTTCTTCAACAATTCTTAGGTTTCTATTATTTATGAACTTGTTATATTCTTCTTTTGTATATTTAAAGAAGTTTTCGATTAATGGTCGACGACTATGAAACATATTTAAATGACCGTGACCCACAATTGAGATCTCAGTCTGTTTCTTATCACATATTTCGTTAATATCATCTAGAGTTATCTCTTTTGATATTGTAAGTCCTTTGATTCCTTTTTTATTCCAAAAATGTGTATCGTAGTAATTTGTGTTTAATGTTTCTGGATTATAGATTAATTTAGTTTCTATTTCTAATCTTTTAGCAATCATATAGACTCCTAAATCACCAAAAATAATTCCATCAACACCAATCTCCTTAACAAAATTCAGGAATGTTTCCATTTCTTCTAGATCATTGTTGTGAACTATTATATTTACGTTGATATAAAGTTCTTTACCTAGAAGTGTGGTTACATTTTTTGCTTCAGTTATTTCCATTGTAGAGAATGAATATACTAGCCTATTGGCATATTTTTCATTACCTAAAATAAAGATATCTGCTCCAGCTTTTGAAAGGTTTTTAATACTAGATACACTAAAAGGCGTTACTGCAATCTTCATCTAATCACTCCTCTTAATGCTTACACTCATTCCGTCACCTATTTCGTATATATAGGTATCGTATCCTTGTTTCTCAACAACCCATTTATTGAATCGATCAATTTTTGTTAGAAGCTGACGTAAATTCCTGTCTTTCACTTCTTGATCTACTAGGTTGTGAAATAGTAAATTATCTGTGACGATTATTCCTTTCGAAGTAAGTAGTTTTTCATACTTTTCAAAGAATTTAATACTTTGTGCTTTGGCTGCATCTATGAAAATCAAATCAACACTGTTTAATACAGTTTCATCAACTTCAAGAGCATCCTTATATATTATATCAATTCTGTCTTCCAAATTGGAGTTAAGTACATTTTTTTTTGCAATATCGTACATTTTTATATCACGTTCGATGGTTGTAATGGTGACATCTGTTTTTAATGCCATGGCGATACTACTATATCCAATCGCTGTCCCAATTTCTAAAATGGTAGACACATTTCTAAGTTTAATTAATTGAATTAAGAAGTTTAATCCAACTTCAGTAATGATTGGAACTTTGTTATCTTCAGCAAACATACGTAAAGAAACTAACGTTTGGTTAGTTTCTTTATTGTTTATTTGCTTTAAATAAGGATGGCTCAAATTTAAGCTTCCTCTTCATCTAAGAAAGTATTTAATACTTCTTCGATCATATCCCATTCAGTATCTGATTCGATTGGTGATAATTCTCCACCTTCAGTGTTTTCTTCGTTGAAACTTGATGCAAACACTTCGTCGTTTTCATCACCTGGTAATTTGTAAACTACATAAGATTTGTTTGTTTCATCTGATTTGAATGTAAGAACTATTTCGTATAATACTTCGCTCCCAGATTCATCGATAATTGTCATTGTTTCAGTATCCATAATATCCTCCTATAGACTGTCAAGATATCCTTGTAAGATGATTGTAGCTGCCATCTTATCAATATCTTTTTTTCTGTTTTTCTTTTTTAGATTTTGGGCAACCATCATGCTTGTTGCCATTTTACTTGTTAATCTTTCATCCCATAATACTACTTTTACGTCTGATTGTGCTTCGAGGTTTTGTTTGAATTCTTCGCTTATTTTTGCTTGCCCACCAGCAGAACCATCCATGTTTTTGGGATGTCCTAATACTACTACATCTATATTATACTTCTTTATTAGGTCTTTTGTATAGTTTAATGGTATATCAAATTCTGAATCTTCAAAACGGAATGTTTCTAGTCCTCTTGCCAAAAACATAAGTTCATCTGACACAGCGATCCCAAGTGTTCTATTTCCTAAGTCTAAACCAAGTTTTTTCATGATAATAATTCTCGAACTTTCTCTAATGCTTCTTCAACTTTGGAAACATCTTTACCTCCAGCTTGAGCCATATCAGGACGACCTCCACCATTACCACCAGCAATGATTGCGGCTGCTTTTGCTATATTACCTGCGTGGTATTCTTTGTTGTTTGATTTACAGATAAATGTAACTTTATCTCCATTAACATTTGCGACAAATACTATACCACCAGGTAGATGATCACTTAATCTATCTACAAGAGGTCTTAAACTATTTTTATCAATGTCTTCTAAACGTATTACTAATTTGTTATCAACTGCCTTTTCAATTAACGAATCTACATTTTTGAACACTTGTTCTTTTAAAAGTTCTTTATATTTTTTGTCAAGGTCTCTTGCTAAGTCTCCAAGTTTGTTAAACTCAATTCTTTTATTGATTACATCTTGGTAACTCCCTATGATTTCTTCGTTTCTTTCAAAATTAAATTCTAGGTTTATATCATTTTGTGAAGCATCTTCTAATAAGTTACTTACTTTAAGATCAAGCTTATCCATTTCTTTGTTTAATCCAATGAACTGGTTTCTTATGTTTGATACAGATTCATTTGCATGTCCAACAAGTCTGTAGATTCCTGAACCTTTGTTTTCTATTGATGCAATGCAAAACTGTTTGATTACACCAGTATTTGGTACATGTGTTCCACCGCATAAATCAACAGTGTAATCCATATTTACAACACGAACTTTGTCACCGTATTTCTCACCGAATTCTGCGATAGCACCCATTTCTTTTGCTTCATCAATTGTTCTTTCTTTTACATCAACTATGATGTTTTCTTGGATTTTCTTATTAACAAGATCTTCTATCTTCAATAATGTATTGTCATTTAAACTATCAAAATTATTGAAGTCAAAACGTAGTGCTTCGCTTGATACATTACTACCTTGCTGTGATACATGACTTCCTACAACTTCACGTAATGCTGCAAACAGTAAATGAGTTGCACTATGATTATACATTGTTGCTTCTCTGTTAATTTTATCTACTTTGGCAGTAACTAGATCACCATCTATTAAATCATGAGATGTAAGTTGATGTAAGAATTGCCCGTTTGGTAGTTTTTGCACATCTTCTACAGTATATTCCTTATTACCGGTGGTGATAACACCTTTATCGGCAACTTGTCCTCCGCTTTCAGCGTAGAATGGTGTTTGTTTTAAAACTACACCTTCTGGGAATGATTTAAGTACTTTTGTTTCTATAGTAAGTGTGTCGTATCCAACGAACTCATCTTCCCCTTTAAAGTTAATGAATGCTTCGTTTTGTGTTTTCATTGAGGCAAACCCTTTACGAGCTCCTCTTGCACGTTCTTTTTGCTTGTTCATTTCTGATTTGAATCCTTCTTGATCGACAGTTACATTATATCCTTCACAGATTTCTACTGTTAATTCAAGAGGGAATCCATATGTATCATATAGAGTAAATGCTTGTTCTCCATTTAACTTCTTATTGTTGTTATCTTTGATCATCTCTTCTAAGATTTTTTCACCTTTGTCTAATGTCTCGAAGAATTTTTCTTCTTCTAGTTTGATGACTTTTTGAACCAGTTCTTTATGTTCTTTTAGATATGTATAATGATCTCCCATTGCTTCAATCACACTATCTACTAATTTGTACAGAAATGGTTTTTCTAGTCCCAAAGATTTACCATGTTTAATCGCTCTTCTTAGTAGACGTCTTAATACATATCCACGTCCTTCATTACTTAATACAGCACCATCACTAACACTGAATACAACTGTACGAACATGATCACTTATGACTTTATATGACATTTGACCTTCATATGGGATATTTGTCATCGATACAATTTGATTTATTATTGTTTCAAATGTATCAGTTTCATAATTTGTTTCTACTCCTTGTAGAACACAAGCTACGCGTTCTAATCCCATCCCGGTATCGATGTTTTTGTTTGGTAACTCTGGATATTCTAATCTATCTAGACCTGGTTTACTGTTGAACTGACTAAATACAATATTCCATATTTCTATATATCGTTCATTCTCAATGTCATTTTTGATTACTTCTAATCCCAAATCACCATATTGTTCTCCTCTGTCATAGAAGATTTCTGTACAAGGTCCACATGGACCTTCCCCTATTTCCCAGAAGTTATAGTTTGTTCTGATTATATGTTTAGGATTTACACCTACTTTTACCCATGCATTTAAGGTTTCCTCATCAGTTGGATAAATTGTGAAGTATAAAATATCCTTGTCAATTCCAAAATATTTTGGGCTTGTTAGTAACTCAAATGCCCAAGGAATTACTTCGTCTCTGAAATAATCTCCAATACTGAAGTTCCCTAACATCTCGAAAAACGTTTGATGTCTAGCTGTTTTCCCTACGTTGTCGATATCGTTAGTACGTAAACATTTTTGTGTGTTAACTATTCTTGGATTTTTAGGAATTACTGAACCATCAAAATATTTTTTTAATGGAGCAACTCCAGCGTTGATCCATAATAAAGTTGGATCATTGTTTGGAATTAGGCTTGCACTTTCTTCAACGTTATGTCCTTTGTCTTCAAAGAAATCTAACCACATTTTTCTTATATCGTTTGTACTTAGTTTTTTCATATTTACTCACTCCTCTTAAGTGCTTTGTTTAATGTATGGCATTCATATCCTTTTGGAAAATCTTGTCTTGTGAATTCTACTTTATATCCGAGTTTCTCGTAAAACTCTCTTGCTTGAAATTCAGTTGTACCTAAATCAATTGATTTCAGATTATGGTTCTTTGCATCATTCTCAGCAAGCCTCATTAATTCTGAACCAATTCTTTGTCCTCTATAGTCTTTACTAACAACTAATAAATCCACATACATCGTGTCTTTATATAGTTCCAAAGTTACTCCACCTGCGAATACATCATTATCAAGTGCTACGATTGAGTACTCTTCGATAACACTAGGTACATCATTTTCTTTTTTGAATGCTTCGATAAATTGCTTATATCTTGGATGAAATGTTTCATTCTCTTCATTTGACTCTATTACCGTATATTCTTGTTCACTAATGATACTGTAATCTACCAAATCTAAATAAACTGCATCATATAATGACCCTACTCGTTTGAATCCAACGTTACACAAATCATTAATTATTGAATCATCTCGAGTGTATGTTTTGATTCCTACAGATACTTTTTCAAATGATTTGATGGCTCGAGAAACCAATTCTTTTAATATATCTATATCCTTATAGTATATATAGGCAAATCCTGCCCAGTCCCAGCTAAGGTTTATTGTTACTGCGCCGATTAACTCGTCTTTTTGATGAATATAAATATGTTTAGTTTCTGTTGCTTTTTCACCTGTATGAGATTTGTTATGAGCTCGTAAATGAAATAGGATATCATCTTTATATTTTTTATCTGTGTCAACTATGTATTTGATCATACTAAACCTCCTCTATAAATAAAAATCGCCCTTATCAAAAGATAAGGACGAAATAATTTCCGTGGTACCACCTTAGTTCCTAGAAATCTAGGCACTCGAATCTATAACGCTGATAAGCGGATGGTTTTACATCTCTCCAAAGTAGCTTCTGTATGCTTTAATATTCGTTTACACCACCACGAACTCTCTTGAAATAAAGTGAATACATACTAATCTTTTTCATTGATTTACTCGTATTATAACATACTAGAAATAGAAATCAATATCTTACCTTTGATTTCACGATTTAATTGTTTGAAATCATTCTCTCTATTTATTTTACACTGTATTTATGTTACAATATAAAAAGGAAGACGGGTAGTAACTTACTATTGAAAGAAGGCATACTATGATTATTACTATTCAAAATTCATTACTAATTGGAAGTATACTATATCTATACTCATTTGTTATAACAATGTATTTATTGAGAAAATATTCTGAAATTAAAGGTCCTTTATTATTCTTTGGTTTCTTCTTCCTTTTCAATGCATTGGGGCAAATGGGTATTTTCTTTAGAGCAGATATACCACAATTCGTTAGTGTAATTATCGCGAATACATTACTTGTTCTTGCACCACTAATGCTTCTACAATCAATAACATTGCTTTCAAGAATAGACTCCAAGAAAGTATTTTCTGTACTAATATTATCATTTTTTGTAGCTTCGTTTATTGTGTTCACATATATTTCTCCTAATGTTCAAGTAAGAGTTATTATATATGGATTAACAATATCGGTTGTGTTCATAAATATTATTGTTACAGGAATCAAAAATAGTATCGAGAATAAAGTCACTGATAGCTTGTTTTTCTTGATTTTGATAAGTTATCTAGGAATTCATATTTACCGTTCAATATTTGCTGCATTGAGTTTTGTTCCTTCAAACTTTCTGGAGTACAAACAAGATGCATTCAATATACTTTTAATGGCAATTGTTGGAAATAGTCTTCTATTTGGAATTCTAGTATTCTATAATTCTTTATATAAGAAGCAATTATCAACTAGAGAAGATTTCATGAGGTTGATTGTTAAAAACATCCCAACACCTGCATTCCTTCATAAAAACAACAAAGAAATAATCAGCGTAAGTCAAACTTTATTAGACGTTACTGGGTATAAACGAGAACAACTTACTACTATAGATGAGTGGGTTGAATTGGCATACGGTGACAGAAAAGCAGCTGTAATTGAAGTCATTGAACGTCTTTATCTTAATAAAGATGAAACTGTACATAACTTAGTAAATGTTCGAAAAAGTGATTTAACCGAGCGAGCATGGTCTTTCCATTCCAGATATATTGGTGATTTAGAAAATGGTGAGGAAATGGCACTGAGTGTCGCTTTAGACATTACTGACTTATTAGACAAAGAGCGAAAGCTACAAGAAATCGTAATTACAGATTATTTAACTAAGCTATATAACAGAAGGCATTTTGAAGATTGCATTCTTGACAGCAATGAAGAATTAAATCTTCCATACGGTGTTGTTATGGCAGATATAAATGGTTTAAAACTAATCAATGATGCGTTCGGACATGAGAAAGGCGATTTACTTTTAGAAGAAGCAACCAATGTGTTTAAAAAAGTATTGAAAGGCAAAGGTGATATCTTCAGAATCGGTGGAGATGAATTCGCATTTACGATCAAGAATACTTCCGCAGAGGAAATCGAAAAGCTATTAAATGAAGTTGTTGAAGAAGCATCTAAAATATACATAAATAGTATTCAATTGTCTATCGCATTTGGATATACAATTAAAGAAAAAGTAACTGAGGATATCTATACTGTTATCAATGATGCAGAAGATAAAATGTACCGAGAAAAAATCATGAATATACCTTCAATGAGAAGTTCTGCACTTGATGGTATTATGAATACTTTATATGAAAAAGATATTTACTCTTCAAATCATTCAAAAAATGTTTCTGAATATGCTGAAAGATTTGCACAAGTGTTGAAATTGAACCGTGCTCAAATCACAGAAATAAAAACAGCAGGAATATTACATGATATCGGTAAGATAATTATCCCAACAGATATCATTCAAAAAGAAGGAAAATTGACGGAAGCGGAAATGGATATTATACGTTCACATCCAGAAATCGGATATCGAATACTTTATAGCACATCTGAAATGAGAAGTGTTTCAAATATTGTTCTCCATCACCATGAAAAATGGGATGGGACTGGGTATCCTTTAAATATACAAGGTGATAATATACCTCTATCATCTAGAATAATTTGTATTGCTGATGCGTTTGATGCTATGACGTCTGATAGATTATATAGGGATAAATTTAGTATTCCTGATGCAATCGAGGAATTAAAACGCTGTGCTGGAACACAGTTTGATAAGAAATTAGTTAACTCGTTCATAAAACATATTGATAAGATTGTGCTTAGTGAAAAACTTGAATAGTTCACTATTTAACTTTCGTTCTGTTTTCCTAGGATTCCAGCACATTGTCGCAATGCTTTTCAGTAATATCGCAATCATATTGATCATTGGTGATTTAATACCACTAAGTTCAGACACAATAGTTTTCTTAATTCAAATGTCATTATTAACCGCTGGATTGGCAAGTTTACTTCAAGTTTACCCAGTATGGAAAATTGGTTCAAGATTACCTTTAATGATGGGAACAAGCGTTATTTTCATATCTGCCATTGTGATTATTGGACAGAAGTATGGTTTGAGTGGTGTGTTTGGTAGTATACTAATTGCATCTTTGATTGAAATCGTTCTTGCGTTCAGTATGAAACATATTAGAAAAATTATCACTCCATTAGTGAATGGTATTGTAATTATGTCGATTGGAGTATCCTTGTTTATGCTTGCACTTCGGTATAATATTGCAACGATTGAACAAACTGATTTCAGTTTATTTAGTGTTTTGATTGTTACTCTTCTTGTAGTAGCGGTTACTTATATTATCCTATTGAAATCAACATCAAAACTAAAAGTGTATGCATTTATAGTTAGTATCCTATTTGGAATTATTATATCAGGATTATTTGGAATGATAGACATTACACAGTATAGTTCTACTTCTGTTCTTATGATCCCATCTCCTTTAAAATATGGATTATCATTTCCAATTGAAGGAATCATCCTGTTCACTATTTTGTTTATTGTATCTGGTTTAGAAACAATAGCAGACACAACAGCTTTGACAACAGGAGTTTATAATAGAGATCCCGAAGATTCTGAGTATCAAGGTGCGTTACTAGCAGATGGTACGAGTAGTTTTCTATCTAGTATTGTATCCGGTTTTCCAAAAACAACTTACACTCAAAATGTAGGAATAATTATATCTACAAAAGAATCTGATAAATGGGGAATTGTTATAGCTTCAGCATTGTTGATTCTATTATCGTTTTTCCCTCCATTTGGTAGTTTGTTTATTATGATTCCTAAGCCTGTTGTTAGTGGATTTTTTCTATCAATTTCATTTATAATAATATCCAATGGTTTCAATTTATTAAAACCCCATTTTAATAGGAAAACATATATCATATTTGGTATAACAATTCTGTTAGCATTGTTCTTATATAATTTAACAGATATTATTGGTACAAAGTATTCTAGTTCTTTGTTTGTTGATTCAATTGAAAAGAACGCTATACTTTTATCTGGTATGTTATCTTTATTACTAGAACAGACTACAATTATATATAGTAAGATTAAAAATAAAATAAAAAGACCTTAAACGGTCTTTTTTTCTATTTTAAACCTTATTGTAGTCTTTAGTTTACTTTCTTCAACTGAACTTGGATTACTTAGATAAATCTCTTTGTGTGTTTTAGAAATCCTTGTATATCCATTTTCGTTGCAGTAGTTCTCCATTAATTTAAAAGACTGTGGTTCATCGTTATAACTCCCTATGTGAATCATCTGACAAACTAATCCTTCAGTAATTTTTTCAAATTGTACATCTTTCACTTTTTCAAGTTTCTTCTTCTTATAGACTGATTCTTGAATTGTTTCAATATACTCTTTTGGAACAAATGATGGTTGTCTAATCATCATAGTGAATACCATATTATCTTTTAACTCTGTAATTGGTTTTCCAGTTTGATATAACGTTCTACCTTCTTCATTCAAATCCCAAATACCTTCAAGAGGAAATACAGTGTAATCTGTGTAATCTTTTAATTCTGTGTTTCCTTTTAATGTCATTTTAACACCATATGAAATCGCATAAAGTGCTTGGACACAATCTTTGAATAAATCAGATCCTGGACTACCTTCACCTTTGATGGTTATGTAGTTCATCTCTGGTACATTTGTGATTATTGGTTTTGTTTTTGGGATATAAATTTCTTTGTCTTTTTTTCTCCATTCATACTTCATAACAACACCTCCTAATTAATTGGTCCAAATTGATCAACCCAGATAAATGCTGGTATTTCTGTCATGTTTTCAAATCCGAGTTTCTTAGCGAGTGCTTTTGACGATTCTTTCTTTTGCCAACAAGTCCAATTTGGTTTTAGTCCTTTGACTATCAATTCTCTTATAAGTTTTATAGAACATTTGTAAGAGTATCCTTTTCTTCTGTGATCTTCCAAAGTTCTAACGTCAATCTCTGCTTCGTTTGCTCCAATCATAAGTGCATTTGCATAAGCGATTCTTTTGCTGTCTTGTTCAATTCTTGCGACGGGGTTTTCTATTCTACCAAATTCAGGAATTCTGTATATTAATCGAATGTCTTTTACATCAACTTCACCTGTTAAACAGTCGAAGTTTTCCTGGTTAAATTCAAAAGAGACACGGTTTCCTTTTACACCCTTAAACTTTGTGAAGATGTTTGCAAGAATAGGATCAAACAGGTCGTTTGGTCTAAAAATCATGCATTCAGGTCTATTGTTGATAACAACATAATCTTTGATTAGATTTTCTAACACTGTTTGATTGACAGATGATGGATCTCCAAACATGTAATGAAAATCAAATGGGGTAAAGATGATTCCCCACTTAGCGTGTTCAATATCATCTACAAATATAGAAGGATTAAACTGCCCTTCTATCATCGAGTAAATGATGGGTATTGAGTGAGTATATTTATCTAAATGTCTTAATATACTTGTATATTGATTTTCGTTTAGTTTTATCATGTAATCACCCTTCGTATGTGCTATTTTTTGTATTTATTATGATACATCAGTAACATGTCTAGTTCTATTTTTTCATCAAATGTAAGATCAAAATCTTTGTTCTCTAAGGTAACAGAGCATGTGTGTGAATTTAGATCAATGTTTCTAAACTCTACATTTGATAGTAATTCGTTTTTATAATCAATGAAGGAACCTACAAAGAATATGTATAGTTTCTTTGTTGAGATTACAACAACTTCATTCTTTGTTATGTAATATGTAACTGGAGACTCTCCTGTGGGATAGTTCTTTCTCAGTTCATATGCAAATTGTGCAGCTCTAGTTTTTAAAAATTCTAAATCCATATTAGTACCTTCTTATAATCTGATTTTCTCTAATATTTTGTGTGCTACTTTTATACCATCAATAGCAGCAGATACAATTCCACCTGCGTATCCAGCACCTTCTCCTGTTGGATACATGTTGTTAAAGTTCAAGCTTTGTAAGGTTTCTTTGTCTCTTGTGATTCTAACAGGACTTGATGATCTTGATTCAACACCTGTTAGTAAAGCATCTTTATTATTGAACCCTTTAAGTTTGTTTCCAAACTTAGAAAATGCTTCGATAAATGCTTCATTTATTTCTTCTGAGAACATTGATCTTAAGTTTGCATAGTTTACACCTATTGTATAACTTGGTAATACCTCACCAAGAGATGTTGTTTCTACGTTGTTTATGAAGTCTTCTAGTTTTTGGATTGGGGCATTGTAATTACTACCACCTAATGAATATGCTTTGCGCTCTAAATCTCTTTGGAATTCTATTCCTGCCAGAGGGTGCTCGCTTTTAAAGTCATCTTTATCTACTGTGATTAGTACTGCACTGTTGGCATTTATTCTATCACGGTTGTATTCGCTCATACCGTTTGTTACAACCATACCTTCTTCTGAAGCAGAAGGGACTACCCAACCACCCGGACACATGCAAAATGTGTAGATACCTTTATTGTTTTCTGTTTGATGAGTCAGTTTATATTCTGCTGCACCTAGTGCTAGATTGTCATGAGATGGACCAAACTGTGCTTTGTTGATCATCGATTGTTTATGTTCTACTCTAAATCCTACTGCGAATGGCTTAGATGTGATTTCACAATCGTTTTTAAATAGCATTTCGATTGTATCTCTTGAACTGTGTCCGATTGCTAGGATCACATGATCAAAATATTTAGTTTCTCCGTTTACATCAAGATGTATTCCATCTTTAAATGGGGTAATATTAGTCACTTTTGAATTAAACAACACTTGAGATCCTAACTCCAGAATCTGATTTCTAATGTTCTTTACAACTGTGATAAGTTTATCTGTACCTATATGGGGGTTGTGAACGTATAGAATCTCTTTTGGTGCTCCAGCATCTACCAGTTCATTGAATAACCATTTACCCATAGGATCTTTTTTTCTATTTGTTAATTTTCCATCAGAAAAAGTACCAGCTCCACCTTCACCAAATTGAATATTTGATTCAGTGTTTAATACTCTGTTTGAGTTGAAACGTTCGATGGTTTGTATTCTTTTATCTACTTCTTCCCCACGTTCAAACACAGTTACATTTACACCAGATTTTGCGAAGGATAACGCACTAAACATTCCAGCAGGACCAAAACCGATAATCGCTATTTTTTTATCTTGATTGTATTTGAATTCGTTTAAATCTAATTTATCGTGTTTGAATATGTGTTTTGCAACATTCGGAATATTTTTAGATAGTATCGTTTTTTCTCCCTTTACTTTAACAAGTAATGAATATACAAACGAAATATCATCTTTTCTTCTTGCATCGATAGAACGTCTTTGAATTGTGTAATCTAGGATTACTTCTTTACTCGCTCTAAGACGTTTTGAAATGATATTTGTAAGATCTGAATTATCATCATTAATACTTACTTTTATTTGACTAACAAGTAACATAAAATCTACTCTTTTCTTTTATCTATTTTTAGAAGTCTAGTTCTTTAATAATTCTTACTTTTCTGTTTTCTCCTACATCATCAATAGAGATATATCCAGATTTCTTTAAATCTTTCATAAATCCTCTGATTTTGTCATCTTCTCTTCTGTTTCCAAATACTGCGTTGCTTATATCAGCGTTTTTAGGATTACAAAATCCTTGCCCTGATTTGGCAATTTTCTTTTCTACAAACGTATATGTCTTTACAACCAAATCTCTGTATCCACCTAGTACGTTTTCGTCTCTTTGTTTTCTTAGTTTCTCTAAGTTTTCTTCAATATATTTTTTACCCATGAGTTCCTCCTTGGATTGTTGTTTTCTTTACATAAAAAGTATAACACAGAATATCAAAAGATGAGTACTTCTTGGTAATCAAATAAAAAAAGTCCTTTTGGACTTTTAATTATTTAGTCTTTCATGATTATGCGAGCTTTTTTTATTTTGTTTTCTTCAATTGAGAGAACCTCAATTACTATGTTTTTGTCTAATAATTCAATCGGTTTTTTTAGTTCTGGAAGTTCGTTACATTCAGTTTGAATGTATTCATTCATTGTTTGTTTTGGGTTTGTGTGAAATACGTTCTTTCCTAAACGTTCGTTGAATTCTTTGATTGTCATATCACCTGTGACGATATAAGTGAACTCAGAACCCATATCTTTTTCAAGTATGTCGTGTTCATCATAAATGGAACCCGTGATTTCTTCGACGATATCTTCTAAGGTAACGATTCCTTCTAATACATCATTCTCGTTTTTAATAAATGCCAAATGATTATTGGAATCTTTCATTGTTTTTAGTAAAGTGTTTAGGTTTTCTTCTCCACTGATAAACATCGGAGTTCTAAGCAATGATCTTAGGTCTACTTGGAACAGTGTCATCGTATCTAGTTGAAGTAATATATCTTTTATATGGATTACTCCAACAATGTTATCTATTTCTGTATCATATATTGGTATTCTTGAATATCTTGAATGAATGATTTGGTGATAACTATCTTCTGTGACTTTTGAGATATCTAGTCCGACGACGTTCTTTTTAGTCGTCATAATCATGGAAGCAGTAATGTCATCTAAAGTAAAGATACGTTCCAACATGTTACGTTCTTCTAGTTGGTACAATCCTTTTACGTGCCCATATACGATTAATTCCTTGATTTCTTGCTCTGTAACAGCGTCATTGTCTTTATTCGACTTAAATCCTAGGAGTCTTACAACACCGTTTGTCGTTTTAGTTAACAGCCAAACAAATGGTCTGAATATATTCATTACAATATTTATAATTGGAGCGGTGAATAAAGCTAGTTTTTTTGTTCTATTCATTGCGATTCTTTTTGGAACCAGTTCCCCAAATACTAATGTAAAGAATGATAAGAGAATTGTAATAATTATAACGATTACATTAAAAGGAATATCAATATTAATATTCAATAAAGATTCTCTTAATGGACCCGCAATTTCTGAACCAGCGAATGCACTTGATAGAAACCCTGAAAATGTAATAGCTACTTGTATTGTAGATAGATACTTCGTTGAATCTTTGGTTACTTTCCTTAAAACTTTACTATTTTTATGACCTTCTGTCTCAATTTTATGTAGATCACTAGATGTTAATGAAACAAGTGCCATTTCAGATGCAGCAAAAAATCCATTGATTAATACTAATATTGCGATTACTAATAATATTACTCCCATAGTCTCACTCCTTAGGTTCATATACATTATACAATAAAAAAAACACCAATTGGTGTTTTATTTATTTAAACTTACAAGTTATAGTGTCATCTGCATCTTCTAATTCTTGAGCAAACTCTTCTAACATTTCTTCTGGAGTGTCTCCATCATACAATATAGCTAATCCCATACCGAATAATGTAACGTCTTCGTCGTTATAATCTCCCTCTTCACTATCGTATACTCCTGTGATTTCTTCATCATCAAATTCGATACGAATAGTGTCAATACCATCTGTACATTCTAGCTTAGTGTTTGTACATGCTGACAGTGTAAAAACAAATAATAATGAAGCAACTAATAACATAAATCTTTTCATCTTTATTCCCCCTATTTTTTTCACTATATGTATTATAGCATTAACTAAAGCGTTTTTGTAGGTTATTTATAAAAACAGATGAATTGTATCCTTATTTAAAATCACTTATTGATCCAAGTTTCGTCACTTGGATCGGATTTCCATTGCTTTAATTTGGCTAAATCAGATTCTTCTATATAGTTCTCTTCCATTGCAGCTTCTAGAAGTTCGTCATAATTACTTAAAGAATAATGTTCAACATTGTGATTGTTGAATACTTCAAATCCTTTTTTTAGGTTATAGGTGAATATTGCAACAATACCAAGCACATTAAATCCAGCTTCTCTTAATGTTTCTACTACTCTAACTGAACTTCCACCAGTACTAATTAAGTCTTCGATTACAACGACATTTTTCCCTTTTTGGATTAGTCCTTCTATTTGATTGGTTCTTCCATGAGATTTGGTTGAGCTTCTTACATACCCCATTGGTAGATTTAGAATATCTGATACATACGCTGCGTGAGCAATTCCTGCTGTCGCAGTTCCCATGATGTATTCACACGTTGGGAATTTGTTTCTAATTATGTTTGATAATCCCAATTCGATTATTTTTCTTACTTTTGGATATGATAACGTTAGTCTGTTATCGCAATATATTGGTGATTTGATTCCTGATGCCCATGTAAATGGATCGTTTGGTTTTAAGAATACTGCGTTGATTCTTAGTAATTCTTTTGCGATGATTCTTTCCATTTTATACAAACTCCTTTATGCATTGTTCATATGCTTCTAGTACGTTTGGAGCTTTTGTTATTGAACGTCCAACAACAATGAAAGTCGATCCTAATTCTTTGGCAAGTAAAGGTGTTGTCACTCTTACTTGGTCATCTGTGGAATTAGATTTAAATCTTATTCCTGGAGTCACACTAATCAACCCTAATTGATTCATGATAGGGGCTTCTAAGGGACTACAAACTACTCCGTCTAATCCTGCACTTCTTGTGTTTATTGCATAATGCTTAATTGTTTCTTCCATTGACTGGTCAATCAACAATTCCGTTTTGAGTGCATCATCAGTAGTTGATGTTAGTTGTGTTACAGCAATGAGTAAAGTATCTGTATTTGTTTTTCTCAAACCACGTAGTGCTGCCTTCATCATTTTGATTCCACCTGCAGCATGTAGATTAACGATATCAACATTTAATTTCCCAATAACTGACATAGCTTTTTCAACTGTTGTTGGTATATCGTGAAGTTTTAAATCTAAGAACAATTTGAACCCTTTTTGCTTTAATTCTTTTATCAAACTTGGTCCTTCTGAATAGAATAATTCCATCCCGATTTTTAAGTATGGTCTATGGTTTTCTAGTTGTTCTAGAAAAGAATAAAGTTCTTCTCTGTCTTTAAAATCGCATGCGATTATTACATCTCTCATTTATGTGATCTCCCTATTATATTATTTAAATCTTTTATTCCTAATTCCTTCATTACTTTTGGTAAATCCTCAATGATTTTTTTTGAAGCGTAAGGATCTATTAGGTTCGCTGTCCCAATTTGCACAGCTGTTGCTCCTGCATACATCATTTCAATGACATCGTAGGCATTTGTTACTCCACCTATTCCAATAATTGGAATTGATACATTTTTATATACTTCGTGAACCATTTTTAACGCTACTGGTTTTATGGCTGGACCACTAAATCCTCCGTATGTATTTGCTAGGATTGGTTTACCTGTTTTTAGATTGATCCTCATTCCTACTAACGTGTTGATCATACTAATAGCATCTGCTCCTGCTTTTTCAACTGCCTGTGCAATCTCTACAATGTTTGTTACGTTTGGTGATAGTTTCACATAGACCGGTAGATGCGTTGCCTGTTTGACATCCTTTGTCAATCTAGCAGCTGTATCTTTGTTTGTGCCAAATCCAATTCCACCTTCTTTGACATTTGGGCAACTTATGTTTAGTTCAATTGCTCCAACTATGTCAGATTTTGAGATTCGTTTTACGGCTTCGATATAATCTTCTTCCGTGGATCCTCCAATGTTTGCTATCACTAATTTGTTGTAAACTTTCTTGAGTTTTTCTAATTCGATTTTTAGTACATTATCTACTCCTGGATTTTGTAAACCAATTGCGTTTAACATTCCACTTGTGCTTTCTGCGATTCGAGGAGTTTTATTACCAAATCGTTCTTCTAATGTGGTTCCTTTAAATGAGAAACTACCAAGTATATTAATATCATAGTAATCTGCAAACTCATATCCAAATCCAAAGCAGCCAGATGCTGGAATGATTGGATTATCTAGTTTCATACCTGGAAGTGTAATACTTATATTCATAATAGAACTTCACTGCTTTCTAGGACAGGTCCTTCCTTGCATATTCTTTTATACGATGTGATTGTTTTATGAGAGCAACCCATGCATGCTCCAAATCCACATCCCATTCTTTCTTCAAAACTAAGTTGTCCAACGTAGTCTTCTTTGACGATTGCATGGAGCATTTTTTCAGGTCCACATGCATAATAGTAATCAAAGTATAGATTCTTTGATTTTATGATATCTAGAACATTTCCTTTATACCCATATGTACCATCCATCGTTGCTACATATACGTTTGCACCAAGAGCGCGAAACATTCCTTCAAGAAACACATCGTATTTGTTGTTGAATCCTAGTACTACATCGAATTCAATGTTTTTTTGTTCTAGTTCTTTTGCAACTCTATATAGAGGTGGAACACCAACTCCACCACCGATCAATAGTGCTTTTTTTGATTCTTTTATTGTAAAACCGTTTCCTAATGGTGATAGGATATCTAATGTTGTAAATCTTTTAGTTTTTGATAGGATTTCTGTTCCTTCACCAAATACTTTGTATATGATAGAAATTGTGGTTTCATCGTAATCTGTAATGCTGATTGGTCTTCTTAAAAATGTGTTTGGATGATCTATTTTAATGTTAATGAACTGCCCTGGAGCTTTTATAGATGACGTATCTCCATGTAAGACCATTTTATATGTTTTGTAAGCGATAAGTTCATTTGATAATACGACGTACATGTTATTCATATTGTTCACCATCCTTATACACTATTTTTCCATTGCAAATGGTAAGAACTGGCCAACCGTATGCTTCCATACCGTTAAACGGTGTGTTTTTACCTTTTGAATAGAAATCGTTTTTATCTATTGTTTTCTTCTTGTTTAAGTCTATTACTGTTATATCTGCAACACGACCTTCTACCAATTTTGAGTATCCTAGATTAAGTCTTCTTGCTGGATTTAAACTGAACCACTTAACAATATCACTAAGTCTTGCCATGTTTGTTTTTACAAAGTGTGTGTAAATTAGTGGAAAAGCAGTTTCTAGTCCAACTACTCCAAAGGGAGCTTCTGTGAAGTCTTTATCTTTCTCTTGTTTTGTATGTGGTGCATGATCTGTGGCTATGCAATCAATTGTTCCATCTAAAAGGCCACTGATTAGAGCATATTTATCATCCAATCCTCTGACTGGAGGATTCATTTTATAGTTTGTGTTTGTAACATCTGATTCTGTTAGAAGTAAATGATGAGGTGTGACTTCGCAAGAGATGTTAACTCCTCTTTTTTTTGCATCTCTTACTATTCTTACGCCTTCTTTTGTCGATATATGGCATACATGATATCTACTGTTTGTTTCTTCTGCGATTAGACTGTCTCTAGCTATTTGGATGGATTCAGTTAAGCTTGTCATTCCTATCCATCCTTTTTCTTGAGCTGTTTTTCCTTTGTGAACGTACCCACCGTTTAGAAGTTCTTCGTCTTCACAATGGGCAGCGATTAATGTTTCATATTTATATGCGTTATTCATTGTGTTATACATTTGTTTTGTGGATTGAATTCCAAAGCCATCATTTGTAAAACCACACACCTTATCCTTTAGCAATTCCATATCTACTAGTTCACTACCATGTTTGATACCTCGAGATATTGCTGCATAAGGTAAGACTTTGATAACTGAATTCTTTTCTATTAATGATAGTATTTTATTTACATTGTCTATACTGTCTGGGACTGGATTAGTATTGGGCATTGCACATACTAATGTGTATCCCCCTTTAGCTGCCGCTTTTGTTCCTGTGTATATTGTTTCTTTGTTTTCATATCCTGGTTCTCTTAGGTGTACATGCATATCAATAAAACCAGGAGATACAAATTTGCGTTCTAAGTCAATCACTTCTTGATTTTTTGAAGATATATTGGAATCTATTCTTGTTATAATTCCATCGGTTATTTCAATGTCTTTTTGTATTAATTCTTCTCCTTGGAGGAGTAATCCGTTTTTTAATATCATTATTTTATGATTACTACTTTATCTTCTTCTGAAAGATCAGTGAGTTGTACTTTTATTGATTCCTCAATTGATGTTGGTATATTTTTACCGATATAGTTTGCACGAATTGGTAATTCACGGTGTCCTCTGTCTACAAGAACAAGTAATTCGATTCGTTTTGGTCTTCCAAGGTCTATCATTGCATCCATAGCGGCTCTTACTGTTCGTCCTGTGAAGAAGACATCATCAATTAGAATTACAACTTTGTCCTTTACTTTGAAAGGAACTGTTTCTTTATTGATTTCTTTAGAAACGTTTGATACAACATCATCTCTATAGGGTGTTATATCTATTGATCCTGTTTGAAGATGAATACCTTCTATGTTTTTTATGTTTTCCTGAATCAATTTTGAAAGGATTACTCCTTTATTCTTGATTCCTATTAGGCAAACATCTTCTATATCTTTATTTTTTTCAATGATTTCATAGCTTAGTCTTCTAATTGTTCTAACGAGTGTTTTATTGTCAATAATTAATTTTTCCATATTTTATACCTCAAATGCTCTTTTAAGAACTGCCATTCTTACATAAACACCGTTTGTCATTTGTGGGAATATTCTTGATTTTTCGCATTCAACTACATCATCATCTATTTCTGTTTTTCTATTGAATGGAGCAGGGTGCATAATAATTGATGATTGTTTCATTTGTTTCACACGGTTCATTGTCATTCCGTAGTTTTCTAAGTATTGATCTTTTGTTAATGTCATTTGATAACCATGTCGTTCGTATTGAACACGTAATAACATGATAACGTCCATTTCTTTTACGGCTTGATCAAATGGGATGTACTGACTTGATCCATCATCAAATTCCTCTGGACCACTTATGTATACTTTCATTCCAAGTCTTTTCATCACTTCTATATTTGTATGTGCTACTCTACTGTGTCTAATATCTCCAACGATAGTAACTTTTAAATCTTTGAATGTTTTAAATTCCTCTTTAATTGTCATTAAATCTAATAACGATTGAGTTGGATGATTACCAGTTCCGTCTCCACCGTTTAGCATTGGTACTTTGATTGATTCTAATTGCTCAAAATACCTGTTTTGAGGATGACGAATTACAAATGCATCAAATTCAAGAGCTTCAAATGTTTTAATTGTGTCGTGCAGACTTTCTCCTTTTTTTACTGAAGATGCCTCTGCGTTGAAGTTTGTTTCTATCATTCCTAGGTTCTGTTCTGCTTTAATAAAGCTGTAATGTGTTCTAGTTGAATTCTCAAAGAATAGGTTCACGACTTTTTTTCCTTTAAGTTCTGTGAATTCCTTTCCTTGTTTGAATTCGATTGCTTCATCGATAATGTTGTTGATTTCTTGAGTCTCAAGATCAGAAAGTGTAAATAAATTTTTCATAGTTCCTCCTATTATATACAAAAAATTCTTCTTGATCTTAGACCAAAAAGAATTTATAAGTTCGTAAAAATATGAGCTTTCCTCGGAAAACACTATGAACTCTTATAAGTCTCTCTGGACTAATTTAAAAAGCTACTTTAATACTACTAGATAAAATAATGATTTGCAATAGTTTTATTATTCTTTATCCAAAAAATCATATGGTGAGATTTCTTCACCGAATGTTTCACCTAAAAACTCGAATGGAACTGATTTATCATAGATAACTTTTGCGTTGTTTTGTTTTGGTTCTTCTTTTACAAGTATCGCATTTTGAATTTGTTCTTTTAACGTAGATTGTCTTAACCCTTCTACACTTTCAACTCCATAGCGTAATGCGTTAATATCACCAATGATGACTAGTTTTTCTTTTGCTCTTGTTATGGCTGTATAGATAAGTTTTCTTTTAAGCATTATATGATAGTTCTTAAATATTGGTAATATAACTACTTTGTATTCACTACCTTGAGATTTATGGATACTCATAGCGTAAGCATGTTTTATGTTTATTAAGTCTCCTGTTTTATAGTTTACTTGATTGTCTCCAAATGAAACTACCAAGCCACCATCAACAATTGCTTCAACACTACCCTGATCACCATTCATTATATTGTCTTCAATTTGATTCATTAGTTGAATAACTTTGTCGCCAACTCTAAATTCACGATCTCCATGCTTTAGAACTTTCTCAGTGTTTTTATTGTATGCATTTTGGATTACTCTATTCATGTTGTCAATTCCGGTAGTCCCTTTATACATTGGAATTAGAACTTGAACATCTTCATAGACATTGTACCCTTGATTGTGCATGTAATCTATTACGTTTATGATTCTAGATTGAAGATTAGAGGCACTTTCAGGAACGAAGTATCTATCTTCGTAACTTGTTCCGATATCTTCGGGAATTGATGCTTGATTTATGCTATGTGCAAGTGAAATTATATGACTATCTTGTGCTTGTCTATGGATTGTGTTTAAACGTACAAAATCAATCATTTCACTTTCTATTAAATCTTTAAGAACTTGTCCTGGTCCAACACTTGGTAATTGATCTTCATCTCCAACGATTATAACCTTGGTCCCTTTGGGAATGGATTGTAATAGTTGTGAAGCAAGAAACACATCAATCATACTCGCTTCATCGATAACGACTACTTTTCCTTCTACAGGATTATCTTTATTATGCTCAAATTTACCATCATAACTGTATTTAAGGAATCTGTGAATTGTTTCAGCGTGTAGATTTGTAGATTCATTCATTCTTTTTGCTGCTCGTCCTGTTGGAGCAACTAGTTTTACATCAAACAGAGTATTGTCATGTAATACTGGGATTTGATGATATTTACAATACACGAAAACAATACCATTAATTACAGTAGTTTTCCCTGTCCCTGGACCTCCAGTTAATATAAACATATCACTTTGAAGCGCACTGTGGATTGCTTTTTTCTGTAGTTTTGTATACGTAATATCATTCACTTGTTCAAACAAATCGATATATTGATTTACCTTTTTTGAATCAATATCAATTATATTGTCTGATAACTCTTTTACTTTTGATACAATTTGGTTTTCAGCATAATGAATGCTACCTAATGTAATTATCTCATCTTCTTTATAGAATACTTTGTCCTGAACCAATTCAGCTAGATATTTAAGAACAGCATCTTCTGTTACCAGCTCTTTTGATTTGTTTAATCCTTTTAATAGAAAATCTATAAGTTGTTCTACATATAGGAATGTATGTCCGTAATTAATACCCATATAGTTATATAGATATATAATCATTGCTTTCACACGTAAAGGATCATCTTCTGGTATTCCAAGTTTTTTAGCAATATCATCTGCGCGTTCAAAACCGATTCCATCAATGTCGTAGATTAATTGATATGGATTTCTTTCCACTACTGCGACTGTTTCATTTTGATAAAACTTATATATTTTCATTGCGATTTTTGGAGTGATTCCATAACCGTATAATTTTATTAATGTATTTTCTGCTGCTTTGTTCTCGATAATACCTTCATAAATAACTTCTTGTAGTTTTTCATTTAATTTGGGAATCGTTTTTAGTATGTCTTTATTTTCGATTACCTTTTTAATTGTGTCTTTTCCAAGTACTTGTACTATATTAATAGCCGTTTTAATTCCAACGCCTTTAAAAAGGTCACTTGATAGGTATTCTACAAGACCTGCGATTGATGTCTCACTAACCTTTTCATAGTTCTTAACGACGTATTGTTTTCCAAATTTAGGGTGTTCTTTGAATGTTCCAAAGAATTTAATTTCTTCCCCTCTCATTGGTGCTGGGAAGTATCCTGTAATGGTTAGGTAATCTGTATCATCGTACATAAAAATATCCAGATTCTCTGTAGATTCTGTTATTTTAACTTTTAAAATAGTGAATGCATTGTCTTCGCTATGAAAGACAATTACTTTTACGATACCTTGTATATAATTCATGATAATCACCTATTTGAATTATACCATAGAATGAGGGTGAATATGTTGATAAATAAACAAAAAAAGAGTACATGATTAGCTCATGTACTCTTCAATATCTTTAATCTCTTTGATTATGTTTTTACTAAGGTTTTCGTACCCATCTTTGGTAACCAATATATCATCTTCAATACGTATTCCGATACCTTCTTCTTTAATATAAAGTCCTGGTTCAATTGTAATAACCATTCCTTCTTGAAGAGGTAAATCATATTGTCCAACATCATGAACATCTAACCCAAGGAAATGTCCAATTGAGTGATAGTAGTATTTATTGATTTCAATATCTTCTTTAATGATTCCTAATTCTTTTGCTCCTTCAATTAGGATGCTTTTTGCGTAATCATTAAGTTCTTTCCATGTTATACCTGGTTTAATATATTTGATTGATTCTTTATTCGCTTTTAAAACTATCTCATAAATTTGTTTTTGTCTGTTTGAGAATGTTCCACTCACAGGATATGTTCTTGTTATGTCAGAACCATAATTATTATACAATGCTCCTAAATCGCATAGAATTAGGTTTTCTTTTACTAGAGGGCTGTTATTCTCTTCATAGTGAAGAACTGTTGCATTAACTCCGTTTGCCATAATTGTGTTAAAACTATATCCTTCGCTTCCTTGCAGCGTGATTTCATGTATGTAATCTGCTTGTACTTGAGCTTCATTGTCTCTAATTTTAACAGAATCCATTACTCTATTTAAAGCGACTTCAGTTATATCAATTGCTTTTTGAAGGCTCACTATATCTTCTTTTGATTTGAACATTCTTAAATAAGATGCATGCTCATTCAGATTTCTGATTTTTAATTCTTTGTATAGTGATAATACTGTTTTAAATTCTGTATGTGCAACTGGTTCATCTTTTGAATTAATTCTATAAAGATCGAGATATAGGTTCTTAGGTGGTTTCACTCCAAGTCCTCTTGCAAATGTCATCAATGATCTGAAGTACGTATCAAATTTGTCTAGATAATGAATATTTGATATTTCAACTCCTGATATTTTACTTGCTTCCTCTTTACTCATTTTTTCTCCAACCCATTGTTTCATATATTCTGTGGTTTCCTCAATGAATAAAAATTGCATCGTTTTCTTTTCTTGTTTGATTAACATTAGTTTCATGTTTTCACATTGTAACCCTGTTAAAAAGAAAAAGTTTCTATTTGGAACGTAGTGAAAATATTGATCTGTAGTTTTGTGTTTTGCTTTTCCTGAATCTAGCAATAATACACTACTATTTTTAATGTTTTTCAGTAATTCTTCTCTACGTTTATCAAATTTATTTGTCATAGTAATCACCTCTTTAGATGAATTATATCAAAGCTTAATTAATAAAGATATAAAAAAACTCACAAATGTGTGAGTCTTTAATGAGAAAAGAATACTTTTGAAACCGCAGTTTCAAATTTTATGTCTCTTGTTAATCGCACTTTATCAAATGAACCGTTTGAACCATGTGATAGAAAATTCACTTTTTCTGTTTTAGTATCCACAGATACTTCATAAACCAACTTCATAAAATCATTAAATTTATATAGTATTTCAAGATGAATTTCATCTTCTTTATCATACTTCATATCTAGTTCTATTAATTTACCATCTAGGTACTCATTTGTTATTGCTGTAAAGCTTTTGTATTTTTCCATTTTACATCATTCTCCTTTAATTCTGTTCTAGTTTCTCCTGCTTTAAATAAAGCTATTTTTACTAATACTGGCCCTGTTAATGCAAAGAATAATACTGAGGCCAATACAACGTTTTTAATTACCAATGCATATTCAATATTTACGTGTTGAAATTCGTTATATGCTGCTACGGATAATCCAATTGCCACTCCTGATTGTGGTAATAAGCTTGCACCTAAATATCGTTTTACGTTTTTACCTGATTTAACCAGAGATGCTCCTATATAACCACCTAGCATTTTTCCTATAATTCTAAACACAATATATGCAATCCCTACCATTCCCATTTTGAAGACAACATCAAACTGAAGTTGGGCTCCTGCGATGGTAAAGAATAGAATCATTAGAGGTGGGATAAAGAACCGTATTGTTTCTTCTTCTAAGATGTATGCTTCTTTGTTTATCATATTAGTTACAACAGTTCCAGCTACCATGGGTGTTAGTATTGGTGATGCCCCTAATAGTATTGCTAATCCTGTTGTAAAAATTACAGTTATGTTTATCACATTTAAGTTTACTTCTTCACAATCTGATTTATTCTGAAAATATCTAAATGCGATTCCAGATGCAATCCCAATACCTCCACCTACTAAAATACTTAATCCAATCTCTAATAAAGGTTCTTTGATCAGTTGCCATGTTGTTAATGAAACTTCAGAAACTCCAATTAGACTAATACTAATAGATAATAGAATACCAAACATCACTACTCCTACAGCATCATCAAGACCTACTACAGGTACAATAGTATCTGTAAGTTCTCCTTTTGTTCTATATTTTTTGATTATCAGCATTATTGGGGCTGGTGCGGTTGCTGCTGCAATGGCTCCTAAAACTAATGCAATACTTATATCAACAAAGAACATTGTTGCGAATATAACTAGTGACGTTGTTAACAATGCTTGAATAACTGTTATAATCACTATTTTTAATCCTGTTTTTTTTAGTTTACCAAACCAAAGTTCATTACCAACTTGGAAGGCAATAAACCCAAGTGCTAAATCTGATATAATAGCAAAATGAGATAAGTCATTTAAACTAATTAATCCGGTTATTGGTCCTAAAAATAATCCGGCTACCAAATATCCAGTTACTGAGGGTATCTTTATAGCCTCAAATAATCTTCCAAATATAAAACCTGTAAATAATATCAATCCTAAATCACACAAAACCATTGCAAGATCTGTGTTGACTCCTGTATTTAATAGTAATATTTTAATCATCTCCTTGAAAACATGGCAATACGTATTTTGCCTGTTTAATCATCCATTTGTGGGTACTCAACAATTGTGATTATACTCCTGTTTTTTCATAAAACAAGAGCTATTTTTTGATTGACTAAACAGTCATAGGTCGGTATAGTTCTTATATGGGGCTTCATGTCTATTTCAAAATAATTCAAAAAAATATTCAGAGTCTATAAATCGTCTTAAAACACTTTAATAAGCGGATAAGTGACTGATTAGTCACTTTATATATTTTAGTAATTCTAGTTCTTTATTATTATATATGGTGGAAAATCATTAATTTTACAGATTAAAGTTGATAATCGGTCAATGAAAGTACTTACATTTAAAAATATCTGTATTTTCTATGTTTTTTCTATTGACAATATAATTTTTGAGGAGTATGATTTTACTTGGAATGCACGAAAGAAGGAATGTATTATGTGTGAAAATAAAAGAAAAATCATTTTATTTACAGCTATGAAGTTGTTTAATGAGAGAGGTTTTCACAACACACCAACAAGCTTGATTGCCAAGAAGGCAAAAGTAAGTGTTGGAACACTATTTAACTATTACCCTACTAAAGAGCAATTGATACTTGCAATATATGAAGATATTAAACACCACTCTAAACATGTTTACTTAGAATTAATTAGAGATTATGATAGTTTCCATGATAAATTATTATCAATGTGGACTGCAGTTATAAAATGGGCGTTGCAAAATCCTAATGAATTTCAATACTTGGAGTTGTTCACACATTCTTCATTCATGAACTTACTTAAGTACGAGCAAATTATGGGATCATATACTAAATTCCGTGAAACATTGATTAAGGCAATATCTCCCGATACTATTTGTTTACGATATCCTGAGTACTCGATGTATTATGTTGATAATGCAATCCATGCTACATGTAATTTTATTTTGAATAACAATGTTGAGGATGAGGATGATTTCATTCGTTCTACGTTTGATCTATTATGGTTTGGATTTTCAGGCAAATAAAAAACTCACAATTACTTGTGAGTTTTTTTTATTAGTTCTTTTTTTAATTATCCTTTTAATCCAGCAGCTAAATGAGCAATAGTTCTTACCATTTGTGCAGTGTATGACATTTCATTATCATACCAAGTTAAAATTTTAACCATTTGTTTTCCGTCTACAGTCATAACTCTTGTCATTTGTGCATCGAATAAAGTTCCGTACTCAATTCCGATAGTATCAGATGATACGATTGGATCTTCAGTGTAACCTAATGTAGCTGAAGCTTTTGCTTTCATAGCTGCATTGATTTCTTCTACAGTAACTTCTTTTTCTAATTCAACAACTAAATCTACACAACTACCAGTTACAGTTGGTACACGTAATGCGATACCGTCTAATTTTCCTAGTAAGTTAGGTAATACTTTACCAACAGCTACTGCTGCACCTGTTGAAGTAGGTACGATGTTTGCTGCTGCAGCTCTACCACGACGGGCATTGATCCCTTTTGCGTGAGGTGCATCTAAAGTATTTTGGTCATTAGTATAAGCATGAACAGTTGTCATGAATCCTTTTACTAAACCAAAGTTTTCATCTAAAACTTGTGCGATTGGAGCTAAACAGTTTGTAGTACATGAAGCACCACTTACAACAGTTTCAGTTCCATCTAAGATGTCATGGTTAACATTGTAAACAACTGTTTTAATGTCACCTTTTGCTGGAGCACTGATTACAACTTTTTTAGCTCCTGCTTTGATATGTTTTTCTGCTAATTCTTTTGAAGTAAAGAAACCTGTACATTCTAATACAACTTCTACTCCAAGTTCTCCCCAAGGTAAATCTTCAGGATCTCTTTGAGCATAAACTTTGATTGGGTTTCCGTCAACAACGATGTTGTCTCCATCTACAGATACACTATCACTTTTGTATCTTCCTTGTGCAGTATCGTATTTAAGTAAATATGCTAACGTGTCAGCATCTGTTAAATCGTTAAGTGCAACGATTTCAAAATCTGGATTCTCGTTCATTAATCTAAAAGCCAAACGACCGATTCTTCCAAATCCGTTAATAGCAACTTTAATAGCCATTATAAATTCCTCCTAATATTTTAAATTCACTCTTATTATAAATCCTTTGGTTTAAAAAAACAACTAATAGCCCTATAATGAGAACGTTTTCTTTTATATGGTATCAAATAAAAAAGGTTAACCCTAAAGTTAACCTTAACTAGCTCGTGCTCTATCTTCTTTTTCTTGTAATTCTCTGAAGTAAATATCTAATGCATTTTTATAATCACAGTCATCTCCGTTTGTACAATTTGTACACATGATGATCTCTCTAAGTCTTTTTGGAATAAATGTTCTTATTTCATCTTCGTTATACCCAACTTGTAACTTATTATCTTCGATGATAATAGGTCTTCTTAAAACACTAGGGTTACTAATAATGAAATTAGTTAATTCACTCATAGTCATGTCATCAATATCCAAATTTTTCTCTTGGAATACTTTAGATCTTGTAGAAATGATGTCTTCAAAACCATTTTCAGTGTTTCTTAACATTAAGAAAATGTCATCTCTTGTAAGCTTAATATTGAAGATATTTTTTTCACGATATTCAATACGATGTTCTTCAAACCATTTCTTTGCTTTTCTACATGAAGAGCAGCTAGGTGTTGTATAAATTTGAATCATATTGATCACCCCTTTTTTATAAATTTTATAATGTAGTCCTTGATGTACTTTAATTATAGCATAAATGATTTGGTATGCAACTTTAATTTTAAAATGATGGCGTTTTCTTTTTTGTTTGCTTATATTATGATATAATATAAAAAGTCATAAGGAGGAATCAACTATGAAATGGAATCTAAAAAACTTATATAAAACAGTCGAAGATTGGGAAAAAGACTTCGAATTATTGAAAGAAATGATAACTGAATCAGGAGAATTCAAAGGGAAACTAGGAGAATTCAAATCATTTAAAAAATACTACTCTTTACAAAAAGATTTAGCTGTTAAGTTATTAAAAGTGTATCAATATGCACATTTAACTTTTGATTTAAACAGAAAAATTGTTAGCAATGGAGCTAGAGTTCAAAAAGTTGCATTTGAATTATCTAGATTAAATCAAGTTACAGCATTTGATTCACCTGAATTACTCGCAGTTGGGAAAGAAACTGTAGAGGGATTCTTAGAACAAGACGAAATGTTGAAAGAATACTCATTTAGCATTGAAAAATTGTTTAGAAATCAAGAACACGTTTTAGATGAAAAAAGTGAAGGAATTCTAGCGAATTACTCACAACTTGCATCTAAAGGTAATGAAATCTATTCTGCATTATCAGTCGGAGATAAAGTAGATAAAGAAGTTACATTAACATCAGGAGAAACAATCTCTATTACATCAGGAAACTATAGAAGTTATCTTGCAGACTTGGGGAATGCAGAAGATAGAAGAATTGTATTTGAAGCAGTATTTAGTTCTTACAAAGATCATAAAAACGCATATGCTCAAATCTATAATACTATCCTACAAAGAGATATTGCTACAATGAAAAACAGAAAATATGAATCAAGTTTAGAGTCATATTTATTTAGCAACAACATTCCATTAGATGTATATAATAATTTGGTTGCAGTTGCTACTGAAAATACTGATCCAATTAAAAGATACTACAAAATCAGAAAAGATTATCTAGGGTTAGAAGACCATAAAACGTATGATCGTTTCATGAGCCTAGCTGAAGGTTCAACTAAATTCACTTATGATGAAGCTAAAGACTTGTTCTTTAAGTCTGTTGCACATTTAGGGGATGAGTTCAACGCTAAAGCAAAAAGCTCTTTAGAAGACGGATATGTTGATGTCTTTGAACAAGAAGGTAAACAAACTGGTGCATATAGCTGGGGTGCTTTAAATGAACATCCTTTCATCTTATTAAACTATGATGATACATTAAATAGTGTATTCACTACTGCTCATGAAGCTGGACATAGTATGCATAGTATGTTTAGTGAAGAAGCACAACCTGTAGCTACACAAAACTATACAATATTTGTTGCTGAAATTGCATCAACATTTAATGAACACAATCTTCTTGATTACTTCATTAAAAACGCAAAAGCAACAAAAGAAGATAAAATTCAATTATTGCAACAATCAATTGATGATATTCTTGGAACATTCTATCGTCAAACATTATTTGCAGCCTATGAGTTAAAAGCACATGAATTAGCGGAACAAGGACAACCTATCACACATGAAGCTTTAAGTAATATTATGATAGACTTGTATAAAAAGTTCTATGATATAGATATAACCAAAGAAAATGGTAAAGAATATGTTTGGGCTTATATTCCTCACTTATTCGCAACACCATTCTATGTATATCAATATGCCACTTCTTTTGCAGCATCATTAAAACTATATGAAATGGTTAAAGAAGATCCTAAAAACATTGAGAAACATATCGGATTACTTAAATCTGGTGGAAACGATTATCCAGTTCAACAAGTTCAAAAAGCTGGAGTAGATTTAACAACCAAAGAACCATTTATGGCTGTAGTAAATAGATTAAACAGTTTAATAGATGAATTAGAGGTTGCATTAAAAGAATAATTATTGTATTATTTTTACAAATAAAAACATTGATTAGAATTAGTAATATTTTTAACATTAATAAAGTGAGTTTAGGCTAGTGAGAACTAAACATAATGACTAATATGAATGGATCTATGAGTGACACTAATAATGTCCGTATACCTGCGTTAAAGGTTTAAGCCTAGTTTACTAGGAAATTAAGGTGGTACCACGAATAAGTTCGTCCTTTCATTAGGACGGACTTTTTTATATAATATATAAGAAGGTGATTAATATGAAAAGAATATTATCGGGAATCCAACCAACGGGTTCACTAAACATTGGAACATACTTAGGAAGTGTAAAGAACTTTGTAAAACTACAGGATGAAATGCCTGATTATGAGTTTTATATCTTTATTGCTGATTTACATGCAATAACTGTTCATAAAGACAAACAGTATTTAAGAGCCAAAATCAAAGAATTGGCTGCGCTTTATGTTGCTTGTGGATTAGATCCGAAAAGAGTAAATTTATTCATCCAAAGTGAAGTTCCAGCACATTCACAACTCGCATATATTCTACAATGTAATTCATATATTGGAGAATTAGAAAGAATGACACAATACAAAGAGAAATCAAGAAAACAAGAAGCCGGTGTTACTGTTGGACTATTTAGTTATCCTACACTAATGGCTGCAGATATACTTTTATATGATCCAGATTTTGTACCAGTAGGTACAGATCAAAAGCAGCATCTAGAATTAACCAGAGATATCGCACAAAGAGTGAACAACAAATACAACGATATATTCACAGTACCTGAACCTTTAATCGCAAAAGTCGGGGCTAAAATTCAGTCGTTAAACGAACCCACTAAAAAAATGAGTAAATCAGATAACAATGAGAAATCTAGAATCAATTTACTTGATCCTGAGAATATCATCAAGAAAAGAATTAAAAGTGCAGTGACAGATTCATTAGGTACTGTTGAGTACGATCCAGATAATAGACCAGGTATCTCAAATCTAATGACTATCTATTCTGTTATTTCAGGTAAATCATTTGATGAGTTAACTGAGACATACAAAGGTAAAGGGTACAAAGAGTTCAAAGAGGATTTAGGTGAGGTTGTTTATCAAGAACTAAAACCAATCCAAAATCGTTACCATCAATTATTAAACTCTAATGAGTTAGATGAAATATTAGACCAAGGTAGAGATGCAGCAAATAAAATAGCTTACAAAAAAATTATGAAACTAAACGACCGCATTGGTCTAGGTAGAAAAAGAAAATAACTGATTTTAGGGGGAACTAATATGATAAACAGTAATATGGGAAAAATCATTGATGAATTAAGACAAGATCGCCAAATGTCGAGAGAGGACTTATGCGAAGAAGTAATGAGTGTCAGAAATTATCAAAGATTTGTTGCTGAAGAAGTAAATGTATCAAATGATAAATTAGGGAAACTAATTGATAAGCTGAGTTTAGATTATTTCACTGTTAGGGAAATATCTAGACATCGTGGTGAAGGTAAATATACAAAGATCCATCATGTATATCAATTAATGCAATCCAACTCTGATCAACAAGCTTACAAAGAGTTGACTGCTATCAATAGAAATAAGATTGAATCCTCATATATGACAACATTCTATGACTATTTGAAAATAGATTTAGAGCGACAACTTAAAATCATGTCTCAAGAGGATGCGATTAGAAATCTAATATCATTGATTAATTATCCCGAGATACTGAATTTCAAAGTATTGAATTTCATAGAATTGAATGTTCTTGTGATTTTGAATCTACATTTCTCAAAACTTGAGGATGATACAATCGCTAAATTCTTATACAAGTTTCTATTAGAAGACAACTTAGAGGAAAAGGGATTGAATGAAGCATTCTTACCATCTTTGTATTCGGCTACAGCCCAATCACTAGGTACTTTCACTAGATATACTCAGTCTTTAGAAATCTGTAATAAAGGTATTTCAGAATGTATGAAATTAAAGATGTTTACAACCTTTCACCAATTACTTTTCTTTAAGGCTTTATCGCATATGAAATTGGATCAAAAAGATGAAATGATAATCACTTTAAAAAGACTATACACTTTACTTTACACACTAAATGAAGATGAAAAAACCAAAGAATATATTGATACAATTAAAACTGTATTCAATATTGAACTTACTGTAACTTTTGGTGAGACGAGCTAATGAGTATTCCATCAACGAATTATGGTAAAATTATTGACCAACTTCGCAAAGACAGAAAAATATCAAGAGATGATTTGGTAGATGGAATCATGTCAAAAAGAAATTATCAGCGATTCACCTCTGGTGAAAC
>NZ_CEXEES010000002.1:0-63026 GCF_982632705.1 Candidatus Izemoplasma sp.
GTCATATGATACCTCCTAAATTTTTAACGCTGCCTTAAATTCTTTTAAATATGCTCTGTTTACCTCTAAATGTTCCTTATTTTTCATAAGTAAGTCTAGTTTTGAATTTAACGCAGGTTTAATATAATCGATTTTCCCAATGTTTACTAAACAGTATTTACTGATTCTGATAAAGTCTTTATTCAGTAATAACTCTTCAATTCCATATAACTTCTCTCGTATTATTAACCTTGTATTGTGTAAAACACCATATACGGTTTCCCCTTCAACGATGAAGTAGTAGAAATTTCGTGATTCAACTGTTTTTTGTCCATATTGATTTGATCCAGTTATAAGTACTTCTTCCCCTTTAACTATCAAATCAAGTAGATTGTTAACTTTTGGAATATTCGCTTCGTTGAAGACTATATTTATTTTATCTTCTTCAATCTTGTTTTTATCGTCTGTCAGAATGTAATCATATTTAGTAGTTTCTATTAGATCTAGACGATTTGATATGCTTTTATGTTTCTCCTCATTCACTTTAAGCTTAAACATAACAGCCTCCTTCTGGTGATTTAACAGTATCACGCTATTTTCTATATTTAAACACTGGAATAGTATCATACAATTATTTTACACCAAACTGCATAATCTATAAACAAAAAAGGTCTATGTTACAGACCTTTTAGTTTATTATATAATTTTTGAAACGGTAATCCCATTACTGAATAGTAATCTCCTTTGATGTACTTTATATACTTAGCCCCAAGACCTTGTATACCATATGCACCAGCTTTATCCATTGGTTCGTTAGAAGAAATGTATTCATTAATTTCATCTTCAGACATAGGATTAAAGATTACTTCTGCGTAATCGTAGAAAATCTCATATGAATCATCTTTGACAATCGCACACCCAGTCGCAACCATGTGTTTTCTATCTGATAATAATGATAACATTCTAAACGCATCTTCTTTACTTTTAGGTTTACCTAACGGCTTTCCATCTAATATAACAAGTGTATCAAACCCAAGAACATACATTCCAGGATGTCTCAAAGATACATCTTGTGCTTTCTGTAAAGCCAAATTCTGAACCAGCTCAATACTTGAGATCGATTCATCTATTATTTCTTCAGTATCACTTGGATCTCTTATAAATTCAATGTCTAGAAGTTGTAACAACTCACTTCTTCTAGGACTACTGCTCGCTAGTATGAATTTCTTCATTTCTAGGAGGGTGAACAAATAATAATAGAATTGAAGCAATTACTAAAGGGATCAATAATAACATTACTGCACCATTAACACCAGTTTCCATTCTTCCTGAGAAGTATGCAATGATGAATGGTGAAATGATACCACCAAAACGCCCAAATACACTAAAGAAACCAAAGAAATCATTCGCTTTTTCATATGGAACCATTTTAGCAAAGTAACTTCTAGATACAGATTGTATACCACCCTGAGCGGTACCAATTAAAGCCCCAACAACCCACATTAAGTACGTTGAATCCGCTTGAATTAATGTAACAACATATACACCAATAGCATAAATGAAGATACCATAGTAAATCATTTTTTTACCACCGTGTTTTTTTGTTAAACGTCCATATATGATTGCTGATGGGAACGCAATGATTTGAACCATTACAATTACACCAAGCATAACAGGTGCAGAAACAAATAAATCCGAACCGATATTAACTGCTAATCTAATTACAGAGTTAACAACATCAATATATAATAAGTAAGCTATCAAGAAGATAAAGATATACTTGAATGATCTTATTTCTTTCAAAGTAACCCATAATCTCTTAAATGATTTACCCAATGAATTCTCTGTTTGATCTATACTATACGTTTGTTCAACATCATTTAATATAGGTTGGCTATAAATCCACCACCATACAAGTGAAACTACAAACGCAAAGCTAATCGTTAACGTTACAAACTCTTCTGGAATCATTCCGAATGTAGCAAGTGCATATGGGATAATCCCAATAAAGAATGGAATCAAACTACCGATATATCCCCAAGCAAATCCTTGAGCACTGATTTCATCCATTGTTTCTTCCCCAGTAACATCCACTAAGAAAGCGTCATACACAACATTAGTTAAGTTGTACCCAATACTAGAAATTGTAAATATAACTAATAATACAACCCAGCTTAATCCAGGAATAGCTAATCCAAATCCACCAATAATTGCCATTAACAAGAATAATTTAAAGAATTTCTTCTTGTTTCCAGCATAGTTACTCCAAGAACCCATAATTGGACTAAGTATAGCAACTGTTAATGCAATACCACTTGTTAAATATTTAAATATTTGTGACCCTCTGGCCCAAACATCACCATAAGCAGCATTCGCCTCTTTGACTCCGTTTACTTCAATAACTTTGTCTAAATGAGCAATACCTTCTGCTTGTGCAAATACTGTTTCGTATAAAATCGGAAATAATACTGTAATTACTGTTAATACAAACGCAGAGTTCGCAATATCATATAATACCCATGCTCTCTCTTTTTTTGTTAATTTTGGTAACTTAAACATAGAATCTCTCCTTTTTTTAACATTCAAAAATATTATACCATACAAGCCTTCATAAGTAAGTAAATATTTTGGTAATCAAAGTATTTATCATATGTCTAGATTTTCATATTTGTGTTATAATAAACCGAGGTGATCACATGAAAGATATATTTGAAATCGCAATTCAAAAATCGAATCTGGATATCGAAAAACCAATCATCGTAGCTCTTAGCGGAGGTGTAGATTCAATGGTTCTTTTTGATGTGCTATATAAGGCAGGATTCAAGTTGATAATAGCTCATGTAAATCACAATAAAAGAATAGAATCAAAAATGGAATACAAAAACATCCAGGAAATCGCAAACTCACTAAACGTCCCATTTGAGGGCTTAGTATTAAACAAAAATATAGAAGGCAACTTCCAAGAAATAGCTAGAAAGAAACGATATACATTCTTTACAGCTGTTGCCAAAGAATACAATACAGATCAAATCGTCCTAGCACATCACGCAGACGATCAAATAGAAACAATCCTAATGAGATTAACAAGAGGTACCTCATTCAAAGGATATAGTGGTATCTCAAATCTATCACAATACAATAACTGTAAAATCATCAGACCTCTTCTCACTGTAACAAAAGAACAAATTATAGAATATGCTCATTTAAACAAATTAACCTATTTTGAGGATACATCAAACAATGAGGATAGTTATACAAGAAACAGGTTTAGAAACAACATCATCCCATTACTATTAAAAGAGAACCCACTACTTCATTCAAAACTAGAACAGTTTTCAAACTATATATCAATGGCTGATGAATTCATTGACAAAAAACTTACTAAATTCACATCCAAGCATATCTTTGATGGTAAAGTAGATATCAAGCAGTATTCTAATGTTGATGAAATCCTAAAATTCAAAATAATTCAACATATTGTAAACAATGAATCAGACAATACAGTTGAAGTAAGTTATACACAATATCAAGACATTATAAACTTACTAGAAAAAGATACTCCAAACGTCAAATACAACCTATCAAAAGGTTTTGAATTAATAAAAGAATATTCATACTTCTTCATCAGAGAACACAAAGAATCAGAACGTGTATTTCTTGAAATAAATGACGTTGGAGAGTATAGTGTTTCTAAGGAAATAAAATATGTTTTCAGCTTTGAAAAACAAGACATAAGACATTCTAATTTCTTTGAAGTATGGTATAATGAATTAGTATTTCCGCTATATCTAAGAAACAAAGATAATGGCGATAAAATGAAGTTGAAAGTTGGTACTAAAAAGGTAAAAGATATCTTAATAGACCAAAAAGTACCGTCATCTATCCGTGAATCCTTGATTCTTTTATCTAATAATGATACAGTAATGTGGATTCCGCGAATTAAGAAAGCGGAGCAAAATAAAGAACAACCAAATAAACTATATATTTACGAGGTGAGATAATGTTAGAAAAAGACATTCTAAAAGTATTAGTTTCAGAAGAACAAATCGAAGAAATAGCACAAAGACTAGGTAATCAACTAACAATAGATTACAAAGATAAATTTCCTCTTGTTATCGGGTTATTAAAAGGGTGTATCCCATTTATGGGAACTTTAATGACACGAATGGACATTCAAATGGAAGTTGGGTTTATGGATGTATCTAGTTATCATGGTGGTATAGAATCTAGTGGAGATATCAAAATCAATAAAGATTTAGGTATTCCTGTACAAGATAGACATATCATATTAACTGAAGATATCGTCGATACAGGAAGAACACTTAAGGTAGTTATGGATTTACTAGAATACCGTGGTGCAAAATCTGTTGAAATAGTTACATTACTAGACAAACCTACTGGGCGTGTAGTAACTCTAGAACCAAAATACGTAGGAACAATAATTCCAAAAGAATTTGTAGTTGGTTACGGATTAGATTATGAAGAAAAATACAGAAACCTACCATATATTGGTGTATTAAAACCAGAGGTATACAATAAGTAAGGAGTGGTAACATGGCACAAGCAAAACAAAAGAAACCACAACAATCAAGAACTGGTAATATAGCTATAATCGCAATCATATTACTAATCATTACGACTGTAATGTTCTACTACAATAACGATTCAGATGATATACATGTGTATAACTATACTGAATTGATAACAGAACTAGAAGCAGGAAATATTGATACTATGACAACAAAACCTGTATCAGGTGACAACAATATAGGTTCATATGATGTTAGTGGAAAATTAAACGATGGTTCGAAATATGAATCAATCATCCCAAATGAGATTGCACTAGGTACTATTATCTCAGAGAACTTGTTACAAGGTGTAAAATATTCACCTGAAAAGGGAGATACTTACACATTCTTAAGTGTATTAAGTATTTTGATCCCAATCATTATCGTTATCGCAATCTTTATGTTCCTAATGAGAAACAACCAAGGGAACAACAAAGCGTTTGATTTCGGTAAATCAAGAGCGAAATTAAACAGAGGAAAAACAACTACATTCAAAAATGTAGCTGGAGTAGATGAGGAAAAACAAGAATTAGAAGAACTAATTGATTTCCTAGGTAACCCTAAGAAATACATGGAACTTGGAGCTAGAATCCCTACAGGTGTCTTATTAATTGGGCCACCAGGTACAGGGAAAACATTATTAGCCAGAGCCGTTGCCGGTGAAGCTAATGTTCCATTCTATACAATCAGTGGTTCTGATTTCGTTGAAATGTTTGTTGGTGTTGGAGCAAGTCGTGTACGTGACATGTTCAAAGCCGCAAAACAAAATGCTCCATGTATCGTATTTATCGATGAAATCGATGCAGTAGGACGTCAACGTGGTACTGGAGTTGGTGGAGGACACGATGAACGTGAACAAACACTGAACCAATTACTAGTTGAAATGGATGGTTTTGGAACAAATAGTGGAATCATTGTTATGGCTGCTACAAATAGAGCTGATGTATTAGATCCTGCGTTATTAAGACCTGGACGTTTTGATAGACAAATCACTATCGGAAGACCAGATATTAAAGGTAGAGAAGCGATACTAAAAGTTCATGCTAAAAATAAAAAAATATCTCCAAAAGTTACATTTAATGAGATTGCAAAAAGAACTCCAGGATTTACAGGAGCAGATCTAGAAAACTTATTAAACGAATCTGCATTACTTGCAGCTCGTGAAAACAAAGAAAACATCAAGCTATACCATATTGATGAAGCTGTAGATCGCGTAATGATGGGACCTGCAAAAAAATCTAGAGTACTATCAAAACGAGAAAGAAACTTTATAGCACATCACGAAGCAGGACATGCTGTTCTAGGTATCAAACTTGATAACGCAAATATTGTTCACAAAGTTACAATCATCCCTCGTGGAAACGCAGGAGGATATGCATTAATGTTACCTGAAGAAGAAGAATCATTCTTAATGACTAAAAAAGGCTTATTAGACCGTATAATCGGATTACTAGGTGGCCGTGTTAGTGAAGAAATCAACTTCAACGAAGTATCAACAGGTGCACACAATGACTTCCAACAAGCTACAGCAATTGCACGATCAATGGTTACAGAGTATGGAATGAGTTCACTAGGACCAATCCAATACGAAAAACGTGCAGGACAAGTGTTCCTAGGTAGAGATTATGCCGCAGATAAATCATTTAGTGATCAAGTAGCATTAGAAATTGATAATGAAGTTAGAAATATTATCAATACTTGTTATGACAAAGCAAAAGTAGTATTAACTGAACATTTAGAGCTGGTTAAACTAATTGCAGATTACTTATTAAAAGTAGAAACATTAACTAAAGAAGACATTTATCAAATCGTTGATACAGGGAAACTAGATTGGTGGGAGAAAAAGCAACAAAAACTTGCTTTAGAAGCCGATAAAGTTGAAACTGAAGAAACAGTAACAAAAGAAGAAACAAAAATAGAATAAAAATGAAAAGGGTATATTTATACCCTTTTTTGTATGCTATAATATGGTTGGTGATAAATATGAGATTAGATAAATTTTTAAAAGTTTCTCGTGTAATTAAAAGACGCACTTTAGCAAAAGAAGTAGCTGACAACGGGAGAATAACAATAAATAACAGAATCGCTAAGTCAAGCACAAAAGTTGAAGTTGATGATATCATATCAATAACCTTTGGTAACAAAGTAGTTGAAATCAAAGTGAAAGAAATGTTAAATTCAACAAAAAAAGAAGACGCACAAAACATGTTTGAAATAGTTAGCGAAACATATAAAGAAACAGGTGAATAACATGAAGAAAATTATAACAATTATTTCTGTATTACTAATAGTTCTCACTCTAAGTGCGTGCAATCGTAATAGTGGTGATGATAAACCAGTAATTTATGCAACAATTTATCCAATAATGTTTTTAGTTGAAGAAATTGCTGGAGATACCGTTTCTATTGAACGAGTACCTGGCAGCAACGTCCACAGCGAAGCTTATGATTGGAGCGCAAAGGAAATTATATCAATGCAGAATGCATCATTTATATTTTATGTTGGTGCAAATACAGATAACTATATTCCTAATAACAAAGAAGCAATATTTGATGATGGTGATGTAGATTTAATACATATTGGTGATTATGTTGATTACGCAAATGTTTGTTACGATACCACTCATGTTCATGGAGAAGAAGATCACGATGAGCATGAAGAAGAAATAATAGATGAGACATGCGATTCAGCACAATTATCTGTAGATCCACATTTTTGGTTAGACCCAAACAGAATGATAATCGCTGCAGATATGATCAGGGATTTATTGATAGAGAAATATCCTCAAAATGCAGTTATGTATAACGACAATTATATGGACTTACAAATGACTCTAGAAGAATTAGACGCAGCTTATGATTTAATGGCTTCAGAAGCAACAAAACCAATCATCACAACAAACATGCTATTTAACTATTGGCATGAAGCATATGATATTGAGATCCTAAGTTTAACTGCAGATGCACACAACGACAATACAATACCAAGTGATATAATTGGGTTTGTCGAAGAGGCAATCGCACATGATATTGAGTGTATTTTATTTGAAACAAATGCAAACAGTCCTTCTGGTGATGCCGTTTTACTAGGTCTGCAAGAACAAAACCCTAACGCTGAGAGAAGATACATCCATGGACTTGGTGTTTTAACGACAGATGAAGTAAATAATCTAGAGGATTACCTAACCCTAATGTACAAAAATCTTGAAGTATTAAATGAGGTTACAAAATAGTACATTTATTGTGCTATTTTTCTTTTAAAATATAACATATATGTTATAATCAAACATACATTTATTGATTGAGGTGATATTAATGGAAAAATTATCAGAACAAGAAGTTGTAAGACGAGAAAAACTAGAAGAACTTCGCATTAAAAATATCGATCCATTCGGACATAGATTTGACAGAAACAACAATACTGAAACATTAAGAGGGAAATATGATGAATTCTCGAAAGAGGAACTTCATGATATGGAAACTGATGGAGTAAAAATCGCTGGTAGAATCATGACAAAACGTGGTAAAGGAAAAGCCGGTTTTGCGCATATTATGGACCAATTCGGACAAGTGCAACTATATGTTAGACTTGATGCAGTTGGAGAAGAACAATTTGAACTTTGGAATAAATCAGATTTAGGAGACATCGTTGGTGTTGAAGGAAGTATCATGAAAACAAAAATGGGTGAACTTAGTATAAGAGTTACTAATCTTACTCACCTTTCAAAAGCAATTAGACCTCTTCCTGAGAAGTTTCACGGATTAACTGATATTGAAGAACGTTATAGAAGACGTTATGTAGATTTAATCACAAATAAAGATTCAAGAGATACATTTATAACTCGTTCTAAAATCATCACAATAATCAGAGAGTTATTAAATGATAGAGGATATTTAGAAGTTGAAACACCAATCCTTCATCCAATTCTTGGAGGAGCTGCTGCTCGTCCATTTGAAACTCATCATAATGCTTTAGATATGCCGTTCTACTTAAGAATCGCACCTGAACTTTACTTAAAAAGATTAATCGTTGGGGGATTAGATGGTGTCTATGAAATTGGTAGAACATTTAGAAATGAAGGAATGAGTGTTAAACACAATCCTGAATTTACTATGCTAGAGTTATACCAAGCATATGGTAATGTTGAAACAATGATGGAGTTAACTGAATTCATGTTTAGCTCTGTAGCTAAAAAACTAGGTAGAGAAACAGTTGTATACAATGACAAAGAAATTCACTTAACAAAACCTTGGGTAAAATTACATATGGCTGACGCAGTAAGAGATACGGTTGGTATCGATTTCTGGGACAAAGAAATGACATTCGAAAAAGCAAAACAATTTGCTTTAGATAAAGAGCTAGATGTCCCTGATCACTATACAGGAACAGGACATATCCTGAATTTACTATTCGAAGAGTACTGTGAAGAAACAGTTGTTCAACCTACATTTGTATTTGGACATCCAATCGAGATAAGTCCTTTAGCGAAAAAGAATGCTGAAGACCCTCGTTTCACTGATAGATTCGAATTATTCATTGATGGACGTGAATATGCAAATGCATTCACTGAGTTAAATGATCCAATTGATCAAAAAGAACGCTTTATGAATCAATTAAAAGAGAAAGAACTTGGTAACGCAGAAGCAAATGAAATGGACATAGATTATGTTGAAGCTTTGGAATATGGTATGCCGCCTGCTGGAGGGCTAGGAGTTGGAATTGATAGATTCATTATGTTAATGACAAACTCCGCTTCAATCAGAGATGTACTGTTATTCCCACATATGAAACCAAGAGGTAAATAAATCACAAAAGACTATTCTTTGAATAGTCTTTTTTTTATATAATTCTCCACAAAAGTAATATATCATATCATTAGTGTAATATTTAAATTGTCTATATAATGAAATTACGAGGTGAGAATATGATTTATAATAATATATATGAATTGATAGGAAATACACCTATCATAAAAATAAACAAACTATTCAAAGAGGATATCGCAGACATCTTTTTAAAATTAGAGTGGTATAATCCTGGTGGTAGTGTAAAAGATAGAATTGCCATTAATATGATTGAAGCCGCAGAAAATGAAGGACTTATAAAACCTGGAGATACATTAATTGAACCAACTAGTGGTAATACTGGTATCGGAGTTGCACTTGTTGCTGCCAGTAAAGGATACAAAGCTATTCTTACAATGCCAGATAGCTTAAGTATCGAAAGAAGAAAAATCCTTATAGGATATGGTGCCGAGTTAATTTTGACACCCGCAGAGAAAGGTATGAAAGAATCTATCCGAGTAGCAGAAAACCTTCAAAAAGAACACGGATACTTTATGCCTATGCAGTTTAAGAACTTAAATAACCCAAAAGCACATATGAAATATACAGTAAAAGAAATTTTAAAAGATGTCCCAGACATCACCCATTTTGTGGCCGGTGTTGGTACGGGTGGAACAATCACAGGAGTTGGTTCTATTTTGAAAGAAACACTCTCAGATATCGAAATAACAGCTGTAGAACCTTATAATAGTGCTGTTATTAGTGGTGAATCCCCTGGAAAACACAAAATACAAGGTATTGGAGCTGGATTTATCCCTGATATACTAGATACAACTGTTATTGATAGTATTATCAAGGTTACCGATGATCAAGCGTTTGATATGGCTAGACGACTTGCTAAAGAACTTGGATTATTTGTTGGAATATCAACAGGTGCAAATGTCTACGCTGCATATCAAAAAGCATTAGAGGTTGGAAAAGGTAAAAAAGTTGTTACCGTATCTCCAAGTAATGCGGAACGTTATTTATCAACTGAGTTATTCAATTAAAAAGAGAGCTATTTGCTCTCTTTTTCTTTTTTAACATAAAACTCATCTATCAAACCATCTTTAATCAATTGAATCATTACTTTTGCTGGTTCTGGGCTAAAGTGAACACCAGAATACATTTCTAACTCTTTGATTATTTCAGATTTTTCCTTTTGGCCACTATATGGTCTTTCTCCAACCATTGCACTCACCGCATCAGAAACACATAGTATTTGTGAACCTAGAGGAATATCATTTCCAGATAACCCTGATGGGTACCCATTTCCGTTCCACCACTCATGGTGATGTTTTACTAATAGTGCAATATCTTTCAATTCATCACTGGCTTCTAATATATCAGATCCAAATACAGAATGCTTCTTAACGACTTCGTACTCTTCTAATGTTAATTTTTCAGATTTATTGATTACTTCGTTTGAGATTCCTACTTTCCCAATATCATGAACAACACCAGCCCAGTATATCGAATAAACATCATCATCTTTAAGATTCATCTCCTGAGCAATTGCTCTTGAAAACATAGCTACTTCTTCACTATGTCCCCCTGTATACTGATCATACAATTCTAAAGTTTTAATTAGACTAACAACCAAATCATTCTTAATGAATTGGTGTTTATTATTCAAGTAGTTTATCTCGTAAAAACTGTTCATTAATCTTTGAAATGCACGGAGACCATTGAGATCTTCTTGAGAAAAACGCTTCTCACTTTTTTGAAAAATATCAAAACTAATTCCTCCACTAAACACTTCATCAATATATATACCAAATCGTATTGATTCTTTAATTTCAGGGACCACTTCAGAATAAGTCTGATAATCAACTTTTAATCTTTGCCTTAAATGAACCTCAGCGTTAGTAATGTGTTCGGGTTCTTGCAATGCCCAAACAAAATCTCGACTAAAATCTAATTCATTTAGCATTTTTTCATCATAATAGGTTGCATCAATAAACATTGGTTTATCATCGATTTTAATGTAACAAGAAGCAGCATCAAAATTATCAAACAGGTTGTTTGCAATACTAAAGATATTCTTTAAATACTGTATATTAGTTTCTTTGTTTGTTAATTCAAAGTCTCTAATATTCAGTAATTGATTTGTAGAGTTAATTAACATTTCCAGTTTATTGTTTGATACTTGTAAATCTTCATTCTGTAAGATTAAATTATAGTATGTCATTCTAGTGATGATAGCAATATATGATGTCATAATTACGAATATATTAAAATCAAAAACCATAAACATTAGATTACTGTTAAAACCATCAACATAATGGAATTTATAAAGCAAAATATATAAGAAGATAATTGTTAGAATTGAACGATAACTAAAAAACAATGCAGGTAAGAAAATAAGAGCTACAAAAACGAAGGACTGATTTCCATTAATCATTGAAAATCCATCACTAAAAATGATTACAGAAATACTAGCAAAAAACGCCATATACCCAAATGATAGCAATACTTTTCTTATATTTGATGTTGAATCAAAATAAAACGATAGTAGCACTAAATTACCAAAGACAACTAAACCTGTGGTTATACTTAACAACCAATTTAAAAACTCATCAAAAAGTATAGGGTACGCAATAAATAAACCAAAGGACATTGTCTTTATCAATGAAACCAACAATCCGATTGAAAGAAGGGCAAGATAAAACAGGATGGCACTGCTTCTATCAATTCGGCCAAACGAGGATGTTTTATCCATGATTGAAGTAAATAAAAACATAGCTATATACGTTGTCACTACTGACGTAACACTTAACAATATAGTATTAATAACAGACAAATCTAAGGATAATCCCACCCCTACGAGATGTCCAAGGAACGATCCTAGTAGAATCGGAAATAAGTGCTTATTTCTAAACATTGAGAAAAATCCAATACTGAAGCCAAGACCTGGCCAAATCAATAAAGGGTTAATATCATTAAAATGAAGTATATAACTAACAAATGTTGTAGAAAATATTATTAGTATGATTGTTAACTTTTGTTGTATATTACTCATTGACTCTATCATAATAATCACCTTTTATTATTATAACATATTATTTCTATAAAAAAAGCAAGGCTATTTGCCTTGCTTCTTGATTAAACTACAGTTTTCATCATTTACATCACCATTATATATAATTCTTGCTGGTATACCTACTGCAGTTGCATTTTTTGGTACATCTTTTAATACAACTGAATTAGCTCCGATTTTAGCATTTGTTCCGATATGAATATCACCTAAAATCTTAGCTCCAGCTGCTACCATAACATTGTCACATAAGCTAGGATGTCTTTTAAAGCCTTTTTCATTTCCCGTACCACCTAAAGTAACTTGATGATATATTAATACGTTATTCCCTATAACAGCTGTTTCACCTATTACAGTTCCTGTACCATGATCAATTACCAAGTTTTTACCAATACTGGCCCCAGGATGTATTTCTACACCTGTAAAAAATCTTCCTAAGTTACTAAAGATTCTTGCTAATAGTCTTAACCTTATTTTCCATAGTAAATGACTAAACCTATATATCCATACAGCATGCATCCCATTTGAAGTAAGAATAATCCCAATAGCGCTTTTTGCAGCTGGGTCTTTTTGCTTCACTGTTCTTATATCACTTATAAGTCCCATGTAATCACCTCGATTGCAATGTAATTATATTCCTATGTAAAGGATATCTCAAACAATATACATTAAAAAAGGAAGTGAAAACGTTCACTTCCTCTATACTTCTCTTCCAACTACAAAATCATCATCTTCATATAAGAAAATACCTAAACTCTCAGCAATTTCTACAAAGATATCCACAATACTCACAAATTCGAAATTCAATTCCTTTAAAACTTTAGATAAAGTCTCATTCATTAAATCACTAATATATGTGTAATCTGCTTTGCGTTCCATAATCATATTTTCAATTGTTGTTTCTAACTCATTTAATTCTTCTATATCTGAATCGAACCCTTGGGTCTCTAAGTCATTACGAACATCTAGTAAATAAATAAGATACAGTAATATTTTAGAGTAATCATGAAAATCTTCACATTTACTTTGAAACAATGTCTCAAAATATATTTTTATTATTTCAAACTGTGAACTTAAATAATTAAATCCTACTTCAAATATTGTTTCATAATCTTCATCAAGCTCAGTTTGATCACAAACCAATTCATATATGTATTCTAATACTACATATACTGGTTCTAATCTCTCGTACACTACTGATTTGTTGTTTTGAAATTGTTCTAGCATTTTTATGTTTTCTAATTTCCAGGCAGCATAGTCTCTGTATAGTATATTATCCAAGAGCAACATCCAACATCATCATCACAGCGAATCCAATCATTGCCCCAATTGTTGCAATTTTTGTTGTCTCCAACATTTGTGATTCGGGGATTAACTCTTCTACAACTACGTAAATCATTGCTCCTGCAGCAAAACTTAAACTAAATGGTAAAATAGCTCTCATATGAAATGCTAGTAATGCTCCAATAACACCTGCTATTGGTTCTACCATTCCACTGAACTGTCCAATGAAGAATGCCTTCTTTCTAGACATACCTTCTCTTCTTAAAGGAACACTAACTGCTGCTCCTTCTGGGAAGTTTTGAAGTCCAATTCCAATTGCCAATGCAATGGCTCCACCTATTGCAGCTACTACAGCTGGATCAGCAGGTCCACCTGCGATTGTTGCAGCGTAACCAAATGCTACACCCACAGCTAATCCTTCAGGTATATTATGAAGCGTGATTGCTAAAACTAATAAAACACTCCTTCTCCAAGACGAAGGAGGTCCTTCATGATGTTTCGATTCAATATGTTCATGAGGTAGATATTTATCTATTAATAGAATAAAAAGTCCTCCACTTAAAAATCCAATTGCTGCTTGTAACCAAGGTATTTGTCCTAACTCCTCAGCTAATTCGATACCCGGTGCTAATAGGCTCCAAAATGATGCAGCTATCATAACACCAGCACTAAATCCCAACATACCATTGAAAACTTTCTTTGGTACATTCTTAAATGGGAATACTAAAGATGCTCCTAAGGCTGTAACGCCATATGTAAATAATGTTCCTAGTAAGGCGGCTAAAACAGGATTGTTATAAATCCATTCCGTCATAATAATCCCCCTTATGCTTTATTTGTACTACCAAATAAATCCATTTTTTCTCTTACAATTTCCATACATGCATCAACACCTGGTTTTAATAATTTACGAGGGTCGAATCCTTTTCCTTTTAAATCATTTCCAGCTTCAATGTATTTTCTAGTTGCTTCAGCAAATACTAGTTGTAGTTCCGTATTTACATTTATTTTTGATACACCTAATGAGATAGCTTCTTTCACCATTTCACTTGGAATTCCAGTACCACCGTGTAATACTAAAGGCATTTTACCAGTAGCATCTTGGATTTCACCTAAAACATCTAAACGTAATCCAGTCCAGTTTTCAGGATATTGTCCATGAATATTACCAATTCCAGCTGCAAGCATATCTACACCTAAGTCAGCAATTAATTTACATTCCATAGGGTCCGCAACTTCTCCTCCACCTACGATTCCATCTTCTTCTCCACCAATGCTACCAACTTCAGCTTCTACACTGATTCCTCTAGCATGTGCGAATTCAATAATTTCTTTTGTTTTTTGAACATTTTCTTCAATGTCAAAATGGCTTCCATCAAACATTACACTACTAAATCCTGCTTCAACACAAGCTTTCGCTCCATCAAAACTACCATGATCTAAATGTAAAGCTACTGGTACAGTTATTTTTAAGTTCTCTAACATACCATTAACCATTCCAACAACTGTTGTAAATCCAGTCATATATTTGGCTGCACCCTCAGATACACCTAAGATAACAGGTGATTGAGCTTCTTCAGCAGTAAGTAAAATTGCCTTTGTCCATTCTAAATTATTGATATTGAATTGCCCTACAGCATATCCTTCGTTTCTCGCTTTAACAAGCATTTCTTTTGCAGATATAAGTCTCATAATTAATTCCTCCTAATTTTTATCATTTCATCTAGTATTATATACTAGTAGTTTGTCATTGTAAACTAATCAGGCTTTTAAAAACGCTTTCTAAAAGTGAATAAACTAAATAAATTAATTTTTTTGTTATATTCTAGGATATAAGCACAAAAAAACGACTCAAATGAGTCGTTTTTAATTTAAATCTACATTGAAATGACTTTTAATGAAAGCTTGTACTATATCGGGATCAAAATGTGTTCCACTACATCTAATAATCTCTTCAATTGCTTCTTTATCAGATATACCTTTGTGATATACTCTATCATTCGTCATTGCATCAAATGCATCGGCAACACTAATTATCCTTGCAAATAAAGGAATGTTCTTCCCACTCAATCCTTGAGGATATCCTGTACCATCAAACTTCTCATGGTGACTTAAAACTGCTTCACAAACAAAATCACTATCTGTAATATTTTTGATAATCTTATATCCAGCTTCTGAATGTTTTTTTACAATTTCAAACTCATCATCTGATAGACGGCCTGGTTTATTCAATATGTAATCCGGCACTGTAACTTTACCAATATCATGCACCTTTGCAAGTAAACGTAAATCCTCTAAATCGCTTGCTCTACTTATTCCTAGTGATTTACATATATTCAAGCAGTGTATCTCGATTCTATCGCTATGTTCTTTTGTTTCCTCAGTCTTTTGGTTAAGAGTTTCTAGAATGCTTTCTAAAACCTTTGATTTTCGAGACGATCTATTCATAAGTTTTCTTCTATACATTAGATTTTCTGCATGTATAAAAGCTTTATCGAACTCAACATCGTTGTCTTCTACAACATACCCACCTTTAGAAACATTAATCTCTATCGCAGAATCACGATTATAATTTTCAAGTTTTTCTTCTAATTTATTTGCGTTCTCTGTTATGGTTACAGGATCAATATCTTGTGTAATTATTAAGAACTCATCTCCACCTATTCTAGCAATAATGATATTGTCTGTGAAAACATCTGTTAAAAATTTTGCAACTAATCTTATTGCATTATCTCCATCCATATGTCCGAAAGCATCATTAATTAGTTTTAAACCATCTAAATCAAACATTAGAACAGAGTAACTAGGTGGTAAAGCTCCAGAAGAAATAAATGTATCGAAATAATTTCTGTTTCTTAATCCTGTTAAAATATCATTATTTGCCAAAAATGCAATTTTCTTTTGTCTTTCAACTCTATCTGAAACATCTCGCATAAATCCACCGATTAATTTAACTGATCCATCTTCAAATCGTTCTTCAATTTCTGCGGTATGTTCAAAGTAAACAATTTTACCAGTATCTGTATTTTTGTGTTTTACAAGTAAATCGTGAAATCCATTTGAGTCGTTTGTGTATAAAGCGTTTAGCTTTTCGATAAACTGTCTTGATAAGATTTTAGATTCTTTATCAGACTTTATAATTGATTTTCTTAATGAGGCTATACTAAATAACCCTTTCTCATTACGCTTTATTCCGAGTCTACTCGAAAACATTTCATTTCCATATATATATTTATCATAATGTGATTCGTCAAAGTTCTGATACCAAACCAATACATTTCCTGCTTTAATAGCTAGTTTTTCAGCAAGTTGCAATCGCTCGTTTTCTTGTCTTAACTTCTCTAGTTCAAGATTTCTAGCTACTGTTTCTGTAACATCAACATTCACACCTACAAAAAGTTTAACTTCTCCAGCTTCGTCTCTTTCTAGTACATTACCTCTAACTTCAACCCACTGAGGTATATCTTTATCGATATTATTGGGTATAACTTTTGTATAGGAATCTAGTCCTTCAGTAAAGACTTTACTATGTGTTTCTCGCCAATCATCTAAATAAGTCTTATAGCTAGGTGTATGCATTACAACACTTTCAAAATGGTCATCTAGTCTCTGGCTTACTGTCTCGTTTGTTAAAGCTGTATCTAACTTCATAACTTTTAACTGTGACTCTGTAAAATAGTATCTTCCCTCATCATGAAATTTATTATAATACCAAATACCAATGTTTGAATTATTTAAGCCCTGATTTATTAGACTGTTTAATACTGCGATTTGATTACTTTTCTCAAATATATCACTTAAATAGATATCAACAGCAACAAAGAATCTAGGACTTCCATCTGGATACCTTAGTATACATATACCATATGCCTCAACCCAAATTTCCTCATTATCCACAGTGAATGCAGGTGTTCTACCCCCAAAATAATCCGTTTTATTGTTGCGAACTAACTCGAAAGCTACTCGTTCCTCTTTTATACATTCGTCGTAAAAAGGGGATGATACAGCAGCTTTGTCTCTCACTTTTTGAAATTCGGCTACACTATACAGACCTTTCTCATTTAAATCAACACCCAGTAATTTAGCACCAATGTCTGTTTGATAGAACTTATTATCATGTTGATCATAATCTTTCCACCATGTACTTACACTGAATATATTGTTAGATGCTTGTAACACCTTATTTAAATGCATAAGCTGTGATTCTGTACTTAATAGTTTTTGCATGCTAATAATACTTAATTTAAGTAATTTATCTTCAATTGTTACTTTTATGATTATCTCTTCATTCTTTATATCTGAATAGATAAGTTCTTCGTTCTTGTTTATTGTATTTATATCTAATTTTGCTAAATATTTCTGAAGTCTTGGATATATATTGACATTCTCGATTATGTATTCAGTATTTCGATCAAGGTTCAATTTCAATATCTCAATTCCTAAACTATCAAATTTAATTGTATTTGTCTCTGTGTTTAGGATCGCTAATCCTAGCGATTTATCAAGTTTATTTAATTCAAATTGAAAGAATTCGCGTATATCTTTTTGAGTAATTCGTTTCTTTACAATCATATTAACACCTCGACTTCTATTCTTTATTTAGTACTAATAGTTTACCATATATTTGATAATATGAAAAACGACAAAAAGAAAAGACCACCTAAGTGGTCCTTATTTTTTATAATCCTGAAACAACAAGTGATTTTACTTTTAATGATGGACTTCCAATAAATCCAAAATTGAATGCTAAATCATTGCTTACAGCTTCAACGTTATTTAGTAATTCTAAGTAGTTCCCTGCAACAGTTATTAATGCTACTGGGCGGATGATTTTACCATCTTCAACTAAGAACCCTGATGCTTGTAAACTGAAGTCTCCACTAATTGGATTTGCTCCAGCATGTGTTCCTGCTAAATCAGTAATTACTAATCCTTTTTTCATAGATGATACTAAATCATCATACTTTGCATCTCCAGGTAAGATGTAGAAGTTAGAAGGTCTAACTGCTGAACCGTTTCCTGTAGCTGCTACATTATCTTTCTTAGCAGTTTTTAAACTATGCATGTATCCAGTTAATGTACCTTTAGATACTAACTCTTTATATTTTGTTGCTACACCTTCATCATCAAATGAACCTGATTTAGGAGATTTTGCTTTGAATGGATCATCAACAATTGTAATTAATTTGTTGGCAATTTGTTCTCCTAGTTTTCCTTTTAATAAAGAAACACCTTTTTGAACGGCTTCAGCACTAAACATTCCAACATATGGCTGAAGTAAGCTATTAGATGCATCTGCTGTTAATAATACTTCATATTCTCCTGATTTACATGGTTTAGCTCCTAACAATGCTGCAGCTTTTTTTGCAGCCTTGGTTGCTAAGTCTTCGAAATCGAAGTCGTTGTAATCATTTGTAAATATAAATTCATAAGCTGTACGTTGATCTTCACCATCGCTAGCAATAGCATATACACCAAACAATGCACTATTAACTACTTTTTCAAGTTTTAATCCTTTAGAGTTTTGGATAACTACTTTTGTAGTACCCTCTCCATAAAAGGCTTGAACCATTTTCATTCTGTCGTCTTTAGCAAGAACTGCAGCTTCAAGTTTGAATGTATCTTCGATTTTCTTTTTGGCAGCAACTTTGTCTAAATCCGGATTAAGCAATCCTTTGATCTCTGGGTACTCTTCATCTCCAGCATAGATGAATACTTCATCTTCACTATCAATTTGAAGTGCACTATTAATAATGCTATCTACTATGAAATCATTAATATCATCATTTATAACTTCAGTAGCAACTGTTCCCATTTTACCTTTATAGATACCTTTAGCACTAAGTCTAGATGTATCTGCTATAGTATATTTCTCTAATTCACCTTTAAACACTTCAACGTCGAACTCTGTTCCACCTGAAACTGTTACTTGAATATCTTCTAATCCTTTTTCCTTGGCTAAAGCAAATAATTTATCGAAATTCATTAGTTTGCCCCCTTTCTTCCACCGACTGTCATTTCTGACACACGGATTGTAGGTTGCCCAACATCAGTAGGAATACTTCCTGAAGAACTACCACACATACCTTGAGCAGTTTTCAAGTTATTACCAACCATATCTACACCTAATAACGCTTCTCTACCTGTACCAACTAATGTAGCTCCACGTACTGCTTCAGCGATTTTACCATCTCTGATTATGTACCCTTCACCAACAGCAAAGTTAAAGTCTCCAGTAGCTGGATTAACTGATCCTCCACCCATTTTCTTAGCGTATAAACCATATTTAGTAGCAGCAATGATTTCTTCAAATGTAGATTCACCGTTGTCAATATACGTATTCGTCATACGAGAAGTTGGTGCAAATTTGTACGATTGACGACGACCACTGTTTGTACATTCGTCATCCATACGTTTTGCGTTTAATTTATCGATCATATAAGAGTTTAAAACTCCATCTTTAATTAATACACGACGTTTTTGTAAGTTACCTTCATCATCGTAAGTAGCACTACCCCAAGCATTAGGGATTGTACCATCATCGATGGCTGTGATTAACTCTGAAGCAATTTTTTGCCCCTTCATACCAGTAAATACACTAGCACCTTTTGCAACACTTGATGCTTCTAAACTATGTCCTACAGCTTCATGGAAGATTACTCCACCAAATCCGTTATCGATAACAACTGGGATTTTACCACTTGGGCATTCGTCTGCATGTAACATTGTAACTGCGATTCTTGAAGCTTCTTTTGCTTCTGCTTCTACATCAATTTGATCCGAATAGAATTCAAATCCATAATGTCCACCAGGACCATTAAATCCTGATTGCATTTCTCCGTCTTTACCAGCAACACTGTTGATAGCAAGTCTAGTTCTAACACGTACATCATGTACATAAGTACCTTCAGAGTTAGCTACCCAAATTTTTTGTGCATAGTCTTGGAAACGAACCGCTACTTGTGATATCTCATCACTATAAGCTCTTGCAGCTACATTTGCTCTTTTCATAACTGCTGTTTTGTCTTCAATAGCTACATCCGATGGTAACATTTTGATAGTATGAGCGTCTCCAACTTTCATTTCTTCTAATTCAAAAGTGATACCTAATGGTTCACCAGGGAATGATTGTGCTAAATCAGAAGCTAGTTTTACCAAATCTTCTTCTTTTTGACTGTTTGTATATCCATATACTGTTTGGAATCCTTTTGCAACACGTACACCTACACCGAAATCAATACTGTTGTTTACTGATTCAACTTTGTTTGATAATAATGATGCCGAAGTAGAAAATTTATCTTCAATAAATACTTCTGCAAAATCTGCGTTTGTAGTTAACGCTGCTTCTAGGACTTTCTTGATTAGTTTTTTATCTAACATAAAATCCTCCTTTTGATTTTTATTAATGTCATAGTGTAATTATATCATAATAAAACAACAAAAAACAAGCGAAAAACGACGCTTTGTCATACGTGTTTTAACGGCTTTAAATAGCCGTTTTTAACCAATAACTAAAGAGACAAATTATATATTATTGTCATATTTAAATTATTGATGTATTTAAAGGTGTTTCCACCTTACATTATGATTATGTCACTTTACCGTCCTTTTATTGTTATAATAGATTGTATCTCCTATAATGAAGTCGAGGTGAAAGATATGAAGATTATAAAATCAAAAATGGATGAAAATATAATTATAAATGACTTAGGTCTTTCTTTGGACAATGATAGCCCATATGCTTTAATTGAATCTGGGTTTGCATCAGAAGATGACTGTATTAACATTGTTTTTACATCCTATAATAAGGTTCTAGTTAGAGACTTACTTAGCAAAGCCGGCTATTTTACCAAAAGTAATAATCATATACTAGGTAAGCAAAATGATCAGATGGAATTAATACATTTAAAGGACATTGCTTATTTTGAAGGAATCAATAACGATACATATATTCATACAAAAGATATGGAATATAGTACGAAACTTAAATTGTATGAGATTGATGAAATGTATCAAAACAGATTATTTATTCGTATTTCAAAATCTTATATTGTATCTTTACACCATATATCAAAAATCAAGCCAACATTTAACGGAAAACTCAATCTTGAGTTACATAATGGAGTTCAACTTGAAGTATCAAGACACTACATTAAGAAATTTCGTAATTTGTTAGGTATGTAGGAGGAAAATTATGAGAACATTTTTAATGATGAAGGTTTACGCAGCAATAGCGATTGCTATACTGGGCGTTCGAATTGCGTTTGAATACTTAGAATTTTGGGAGATGGTTCAATTCCTTGGCTCTGCCATGTTTATCTCGCTAGTCGCTACTGGTTTACATAAATATTTTGAATATAGAGCACATAAAACAAATAAAAATGCACAAGACAATATACCGTTTCTTGTTCAAATGATTGTTGTAACCGTGCTTGCTTCAACAGGGATATATATGCTTATGATATATTTATCTAGTGGAGAGTTTAGTATTGGATTTGATATTGTATTCTATATCTTATTTGTCCCAGCTGTAGTTTTGTTCGGTATTTGGATGTATTTTAGAATTAATGAAGAGGAATACAATCACCGATTGAAAGAAATACAACAACAAAACAAAATGAAATAAAAGAAAAAGCACTTAATAAGTGCTTTTTTTATTTTAATGCTGCTCCAATGAAATCTCGGAACAAAGGATGAGATCGCTGAGGTCTTGATAAGAACTCAGGATGAAACTGTGAAGCTATGAAGAATTTATGAGATGGTATTTCTACTATCTCTGCAAGTTTAGTTTCAGGATTTATCCCTGAGAAAACCAATCCACAGTCTTCTAGTTGTTTCTTAAATACATTGTTAAACTCATAACGATGTCTATGTCTTTCCTTTATTGAGGTAGTGCCATACACGCTATGTGCTAATGTACCTTCTGTTATGTTGCAATTATAAAGTCCTAAACGCAATGTTCCACCCATATGAATGCCTTCATATTGTTCTGGTAGATAATCAATTACATTATATTTTGTATCTGGATCCATCTCGGTGCTGTTTGCACCTTCCATGTTACAGACGTTTCTTGCGAATTCTATTGTTGCTGTTTGCATTCCTAAACAAAGTCCTAAATATGGAACGTTGTTTTCTCTAGCATATTGAATAGCGTTGATTTTACCTTCAATTGCTCTTGGACCAAACCCACCAGGAACTAGAATTCCATCTAGATCTTGCAAATATTCCTTAACATCGCCATCAACCAATTCACCAGCATTTATCCATTTGATATTTACTTTAGCATGATGATGGTATCCCGCGTGACTAAGCGCTTCGCTAACACTTAAATATGCGTCTTGTAACGAAACGTATTTCCCAACCAAACCGATATTTACTTCTTTATCCAAGTTTCTAACTCGCTCAACCAGTTCAGTCCACTCTTTTAAATCAGGTTCAGGTGCTTCTATTTTGAAATGTTTACATACTAAATCATCTAAGTGTTGTTCTCTTAATTTTAGAACAACATCATATAGAACCTCAGCATCTCTAGCTTCGATTACTGCTTCTTTTTTTACATCACAGAATAGCGCTATTTTTTCTCTCATTGAATTTGTAGTTTCATGAGAGGTACGTAAAACAATAATATCAGGAGATATTCCTAAACTACGTAATTCTTTAACACTATGTTGTGTAGGTTTTGTTTTTAATTCTTTCGCAGCGTGAAGATATGGAACTAAAGTATTATGAATATAAATAGTATTATTGTATCCAAAATCACGTCTTGCTTGTCTGATTGCCTCTAAGAACGGTAAAGATTCTATATCCCCAACTGTTCCACCAATCTCAGTGATAATTACATCTGCGTCACTCTCAAGTGCAGCTTGTGTAAGTTTTGCTTTAATCTCATTAGTAATATGAGGTATTACTTGGATTGTTGCTCCAAGATAATCTCCTCTTCGTTCTTTTTCAATTACACTAGCATATACTCTACCAGTAGTAATATTACTAGCCTGACTTAAATTCTCATCAATAAAACGCTCGTAATGTCCTAAATCAAGGTCTGTTTCTGCACCGTCATCGGTAACAAAAACTTCACCATGTTGATATGGTGACATGGTTCCGGGATCTACATTTATGTACGGATCAAACTTTTGCATGAAGACTTTAAGTCCTCTGTTCTTTAATAGACGGCCTAACGAAGAAGCCGTTATCCCTTTCCCTAAGCTGGAAACTACTCCTCCAGTAACAAAAATAAATTTAGTTTGTTTCATCTTTTCACCTCGATTTTATATATAAAAAAAGTTCTCCCTAAGTAGGAGAACTCTTTATTAGTGTGCCCTTTAAAATTATAACAAACACGATATTTAAATACAATGTTTTTCTAAATTATTTCTTATCGTACTTGTCTTCGTATGTATCCATGTATTCATTGTATTTTTCTTCATCAAAATCATTGAAAAATGGATCTTCGAATTCTTCACTACCAGCTTCTGCATCTATGTCTTTAGTTGCGTCTTTTACCTGTGTAGCTTTTACTGTATCTGGTTTAACAACTACTTCTTCTACAATTACTTCTTCTTTAACTTCTTCTACAACAACTACCTCTTCTTTTACTTTAGCTTTCGCTTTTGCATTTGAAGGAGCTTTAGCTGCTTTAGGTTTTGGTTTTTCTTTGTATTCTTCAGGTAATTCAATTTCAGTATATTCTTTGTAATATGAACCATCTTTTTCCCATAGTTCAATTTTTTGATTGTCTTTTAAATCCCATGTGTTTTGTCCAACATAAACAAATCTAGCTGATGTAGTTATATCAGCGTAAAATTGTGAAATAAAGGCAAGTTTATTCTTTTCAGAAACTACTTTTCTTTCACATACTTTATCGTATAGATCATAAACACTTAAAGGTTCCTTTGTTTCTCTTAATACTAGTTCTGCAATATCTACTAGTGATAACACTTCTACTGACATTACGATTCCTCCTTTGATTCATAAACCAACGATAGTTTTGATTGGTTTACACGTTCCTGTTCTTGGTATAAGTCATATTCTACGAATATTTTTCCATTTTTTATTAAAAGTGTATTGGTTACGATCTCAAATGTTAATTCAGTATTCATAACCCTATAATACCCTTTTGTTACTCTGTCTAAATCAAATATGTATTTCATATCAACATCACCTTTTTTATAGTATTCGATGATGTCTTTTTTGATAATGACATAATTCATAATATTATCTAAGTCTTCAAACTTAATTCTATTGTTCTTATGTTCCGCAATTGTTGTAAATTCTACATTGCTTTCCTGTGATGTTATTTTAAATACTAATTTAATTGTTTCCATTTAATCACCACGCTAAAAAATATTATAGCATAATCAATCTTACTTTTAAATGATTTAATGCTTAATAATTATATATTAAAGGTTATCATAACACAAGAAAAAAATAAGAAGCTAAGTTCTTATTTCTCTATTGGTAGTTTTATAGTAAAAACTGAACCTTTGTTTAACTCGCTTTCTACTGAAATATCTCCTCCGTGTTTTAGGACAACATTCTTACTGATTGATAAACCAAGCCCACTCCCACCTGTGTCTCTACTACGTGCTTTATCAACTCTATAGAATCGCTTAAATATAACGTCTTGTTTATCTTTTGCTATTCCAATCCCTGAGTCTGACACTGTAATTATGTAAAACTTTTGATCTATCTTTCCACTAATACTTATATAGCCTTCGTCAGTATAGTTTAGTGCGTTTTTAATAAGATTGAGGATAACTTGTGTTACTTTAACTTTATTTATTGCTAAAGTGCAATCTTCTACATTTATATTTAGCTCTAATGATTTCTCATTGATCTTTGATTTAAGTACAGTTATTGATTCCTCAATTATGTCTTTTATATTTACAGGGAGAAGTTCTAATTCGTAATCTATTCTGTCTAATTTACTAATAACAAGTAAATCACTAAGGATTATTTCCATTCTGTCTGCCTCTTTTTGAATCAATGAAATGAATTCGGACTTATCTTCTTCTTTCATTTCATCATCTCTATTAAGTATTTCACTAAACCCTTTTATAGCGGACAAAGGGGTTCTTAGTTCATGTGAAACGTCTGCAGTAAACCGTTTTTGGAATTTTTCTGCTGTTTTTAACTGTGTGATATCGTGAGCAAGTATTAAAGACCCTGTGAAGATGTCCTTTTCGAATATAGGTTTGCTTATCAGTTCATAATATCTTTCATTATACTTAATTTGATTTTTAAGTGTTTCTTCTGTAAGATACGCTTTATCAACAAATCTATATAGAGGTGTAACTTCTACAATTTCCTTGTAATTCTTTTGATTCAAATCAATGTCAAAATAATTTTCTATATCTTTATTAGAGAAAGTGATCATACCTTCATCATTTACCATAAAAACTCCACTACCAAGAGTTTTAGATAGTGAAAGAAAATGCTTGTAGGTTTCTTCGTTCTCTTTTTTTGTTTGGTTAAGTTTCTGTAGAACAACTCCGAGAGTAGATTCTTTATCTTCACCTAGTTTTTGCTGTATAGAAATATATATTGTTATTGTTACACCGTATAGGACAAGAATAAAAATTGCAATTCCAAATATCTCTTGAATAAACACAACATAAAGTATAGTCATTAAATATACAATCGTTATATTTATGATGTCTCTCCTAATATTCATTTGATCACCTCTATAATCATTATATCAAATTTTTAATAATTTATAGTTTTAATAATAACAAAAGACGAACAAGTGTTCGTCTTTAACTATTATTATAAAAGTTTGTATCCGACCCCACGAACTGTTTTAATGTATTTATTCGTTGGATCAGTTTTTTCTCTAAGTTTGAATACATGAACATCAACTACACGGCTATCGCCATCATAACTAAACCCCCAAAGGTCCTTTAAAAGTTGATCTCTTGATAAAGCTTTACCTTTGTTTTGAACAAAATACACAAGCAATTCAAATTCTTTTAATGTTAACTCCAATTTGATATCGTTCAAATAGACTTCATAACTTGATTGGATAATTCTAAACTCGTTATATATAAGAACATCTGCTTTTTCAGGTGTATTCTGTCTTCTTAATCCTGCTTTTATTCTTGCTAACAATTCTCTAGGACTAAATGGTTTTGTTACATAATCATCTGCACCAATGTCAAAGCCTTTAATAACATTATATTCATCATCAATTGCTGTTAGCATAATTATGTATGACGTATTACCCTCTTCACGGAGTTTTCTACAAATATCCATACCGTTCATTCCTGGTAGCATAATGTCCAATAATATAACATCATATGTGTTTACCTTGGCTAGATTATAGCCCTCTAAGCCATCAAATGCAGAATCTACATTATAATTCAACTGTTTTAAATCATACTCTATTATTCTCTGAATAGATTTCTCGTCTTCAATTATTAAGATTTTAGCCATTCTATCAGCCTCCAATCATATAATAACATATTTATATATATTCCTATGTACTGTTATGCATTTTGAAAAATCTACTCTTTTATATCTGCTTCGTAATTCATTTCTTCATTGTAGTATTGTTCTTGGATAATATTAATTACGATATTGTTACAGTGATCTCCAATACGCTCAATGTTTGTAAGGATGTCAATATATAGTTGATCTTGTGTTTCCGTTGATTCGTTTGAGTTGATTCTTCTGATATGTCGTTTTCTATTCTTGATTACAAGTTTATCGATAACATCTTCATACTCCATAACTTTTCTGGCTATGTCTTTATCTTGATACATAAATGCTTTCAATGTTTTATCCATGGTTTTTCTTACAACGTCATACAGTTTAGTTAATTCCATAAACGCATCTTCACTTAATCTAACTTTATCATCATAACGTAATTCAAAGAACTGAAGGATGTTAGTACAGTGATCTCCGATACGTTCAAAGTCTCTAATAGTATCAACGTATTCTGCTTGGGTATGTGAAGCGGCTTCTGTAAGTCCTGCTTGTGCAATGTGTACTAAGTAATCATGTGCTTTCTTATCAATCGTATCTAATACTTCCTCTAACTGCATACCGTTATCAAATAATTTTTTATCGTTTTTATATGAGTAACTAATCGTTGTTTCTAACATTTGTCTTGTTACTTCACCCATGTTTTGAATTACCAGTTTAGCGGCTTCTAACGCTAAAATTGGAGATTCCTTGATTAATTCATCATGCATACTATCTATATCAACTTCGATGATTCCATCATCACCTTTAATCATATATGTTACGATCCATACAAGTTGCTTGATGAACCAGAACATGATAAATGTATTAATAATATTGAATCCCATATGCGCATAACTAATTACAAGAGCATCATGTTCAGCAAGCCCTGAGAAACTTGCTAGTTTTGAAATTAACCATGTATATTGATTAATGAATAAAAAGAACACTAATGAACCAATCACATTAAATAATACATGCGCAAGTGCTGTTCTTCTAGCGGCAACAGAGCCACCAATTGATGCAAGGACAGCTGTAACTGTTGTTCCAATGTTGTTTCCGAACAATATAGCTACTGCACTAATTAGAGGGAACGCCCCTCCAGCTTCACTATATATTGTTTGCAATATACCTATTGTTGCACTACTAGATTGAATTAAAGCTGTTGAAACTGCACCTAGTGCAAGTCCAATAATTGGTGCTTCCGCTACATTCTCAATCATATTGACAAATTCGTGAGTACTTGCCAATGCCTTTAACTTCCCACCCATAACATCTAATCCGTAAAATAACATACCAAATCCTAGGAATACTCCACCAAGATTTTTGTACTTCTTACCTTGGAAGAAGAAAATCAAGAAGCTACCTGCTGCAATGATTGGCAATGCATATTCCTTAATTTTTAAACCGATTAATACTGATGTTACAGTCGTACCAATATTAGCCCCAAGAATAATTCCTACTGCTTGAGGTAGTGTCATTAACCCTGCTCTTACAAGTCCAACTGTTAATGCTGTTGTACCGCTTGAAGATTGGATTAACCCTGTTACTAATATACCAATTAGAACTCCAAACACTGGTTTTGAAGTTGTCTTCTCTATAATTACTTTTATCTTATTACCCGCTAGTGCTTTTAATGAATCCCCCATCATATTAATCCCGAATAAGAAAATCCCAAGTCCACCTAGTAATTTAAATATAGTTTCTGTCCATTCAATATCTGCAATATTTGTTAAGTTTTCTGCAATTGCTCCAGCTAAAATCATATGTTACCTCCGAATTAAGTTGAGTTATTATCAATTTCCAAGCAAAATATACCATATTTTTAATATAATGAATAGAGAAAAATTGTAAATTTAACATTCTTAACACAATCTTAACAAAGAGAAAAATTATAAAAAAGAGTCGATTAGATCGACTCTTTATATTCTTTTACTAATTGATCACATGCATCTATTAAATCTTCTGCACGGTCCCAAGTACCTAAGTTAGCTCCGCATGCGTTTGCATGTCCCCCACCATCAAACTTGTTTGCAAGTTCATTAATAGCGATACCACGAGATCTCATTCTAGCTCTAACTATTTGTTCTTCGTATTCTGCAAACAATATCCATACAGGACAATCAGCGAATACTCCTAAATCATTTACAAGTGCTGTTGCTTCATCTAATGTTACACCGAATCTATCTAAGTATTCAGGTAATACTTTGAAGTATACAACCCCGTTTTCTGTTTTTACATAATTTTGAAGTAAGAACCCTCTGAATCTTGTTTGTTCTTCACTTCTTTGATCAAGGTATACATATATTTCATTTGTATTTAATCCTAAATCGTATAATGCAGCTACATTTCTAAATGTGTCTCCATCAACACCGCTATACTTAAATCTTCCTGTATCAGTTAAAATACCGAAAAATAGCGCTTTTGCTCCATCTGCATTCATTTTTAACTCATCTTTAAATGCCATATATAAGTCTAAGATGATTAATGCTGCTGCTGGACGTGAAGTATCAACATAATCAATATCTCCAAACCCTTCTTGAGGGATATGATGATCGATTTTAACTAATTTTTTACATTGTTTATATCTTTGATCTGCGATACGAATGCTATTCGCAGTATCAACACTTATTGCTAGTGCACCATTTAAGATATCCTCTTCTACTAATTCAGGAGTTCCTATATAACTTGTAAACAAGCTTGATTCTCCTGAAACATAAACGTTCTTATTTGGATATGTTTGTTCAATAATGTTCTTTAAACCATACGATGTCCCAATACAATCTCCATCAGGTCTTCCGTGTGGAAAAATAACAATTGTATTAAATTCTTCTATTGCGCTCTTTATTTCTTTTAGTTTTTCTAAATTCATTGGTTTACTTCCTCTAAGAATTGATCTAAGTCATTTAGTACCAATTCACTCTCTTCTAAACTATTTATTGTGCAACCACATGCTAAGGCATGTCCTCCTCCACCATATTTACGTGCTATATGGACGATAGAGTGTCTTTTACTTCTTAGTTCTACAAATACTTGTTGTTCCTCGTTTAACGTGAAATTAGCCCAAATTTCAACGTTCTCTAAATCTGCCATTTGATTTACCATTGCACGTGATACTGTAAATGTTGACACGTTGAAATGGTCTTTAACAGATAAGTCGTTTTTCATGAACGCTACTTTCTTTTCAGTAAGCTGAAAATTGTTAATAAAGTAACCTCTTAGCTTTTTAAAGTTAAATGTTTCTGTATATAGTCTTTCGTAAATCTCTTGGATATCTATTCCTTTACTGATAAGGAATGCAGCAATCTCAAATGTTTTTGCTGAAGTTGCTGGATATTTAAATCTTCCGCTGTCCGTTGCGATACCTGTAAACAACGCTTTTGCCGCTTTTTTACTAACCTCTAAGTTCATCTCAATTGCAAAATCTGCAATGATTTGAGCACAGGCAATATGTGTTGAATCATTAAGCTCTGTATCTGCTACATTACTTGGGTTTAAATGATGATCAATAACAATTACGTGATCCGCTAAAGTATACCTATTATCACTAATTAGATGAGATACACTGACATCAACAATAATTACTAAGGCTCCCTTATAAATCTCGTCTTCAATATGATCGACATCACCAATGAATGCGAATTGATTTACATCACCTACAGCGTAGACAGATTTGTTTGGATAATTCTCTTCAATAACATGCTTCAATCCCATTTGTGAGCCATAAGCATCACCATCTGGGTTAAAGTGTCTATGAATGATTATCGTATTATATTTTTCGATTAATTCTTTTATTTTATTATACATAATTTCACCCTCCAAAATAACATTATATTATACCATAATGCATTAACAATTCATACAAAATGCAATAAAAAAGCCATATCATTTGATATGGTCTTTGCTTAGTCGTTATACCATCTATCGTAATCAGGTAAATTCTCTTCATAATCCCAGTAATAATCAAGTAAATTACCCCATTGTCCTATGCTATTTGCTTTTGCGTAATCTTCAGCGATATGCATCCATTCATTATATGTGTAATCACCATAACTAATTGTCTCTCCAGCACCAAATTCATACTTCACTTGTGCAAGTCCTTGCCTAACAACCATGTAGTTTAATAGGAAGTATTCTTCTTCTCCCGGAAGTTTAACCCAAATCCAAGCTAGTAATCTTCCGTATGTACCAGTTAAAGCGTCTCCAGGATCTGTCTGTATTCTAATAGCTTCAGCGCTTGTCAACAACTCACAAGTATATACACTTGCTGGTTTTCCCCATTCTTCTTCTCCACCGTTATAGGTCTCTTCGGTATCCATATTTAGGAATCTTGAGGATTTTGCACCACTTGTAATTAAATCGTATATATCTTGAGGATAATTGAATACAGCTGTATCTCCATCAGTACAATAACTAAGAGTAACATCAAAGTATCCACCTCTTGGGTCTATATATCCGATATCTCCAAATGATTCATCTAGTAAAGGTCCATCATATTCCATTTCTAAGGGAAAGAAATACTGATTTAAATCATCCATTTGCTTATAAAGAATAATTCCTAGAGCACTTGTTAAGAAAAACTTCTCTCCTGCGATCTTACCATCACTGTATGCATAAAACGTTCCTGCAATTTTATCACTATGAACATATAATGTCTCTGAGAAAGATATACTTACATCATATTCTTCGAACAGTACCTCAATCTCATCCTCGTTTAACGTCCTTAAATCAGGTAATCTAATAAAAGTACGTTCTCCAGTGAATTCAGGATACACTTTGATAGTTATATCATCTTCAGTAGTTACGATATCCCCTGTGTTAGAACCTATATACATACTAAACTGATGTTCAAGGTCCTCGTCTTCTATTGTTTCATATACTATACTAAATTCTCTATCTCTAGAATTGAATAACTCTTCAATTTCATCTAATGTGTATCCATTTAAATCAGGTAGCTGATAAAATGAACCAGATTTTTCTTCATCGGTTCCACATCCTGTTAATACAAGGATAATTGTAAGGATTAAAAATAGTCCTTTTTTCATATAAACACCTCTTTAATATTAGTAACATTACATTATACTTTAAAATCATAAAAAAAACACCACTTTTACAAGTGATGTTTTTATTTAAATTATTGTGATAATTAGTCTACTGTATGAACTCCAACAGTTGAATAATCTCTATCATCTGTAGCAACGATCCATTGCATCGCTCCAACAGCCCAATCATCAGAACCTTGAGTTACAGCAGGTACTCTGATTAAGATTACGTTTCTAGTTTCACCATCAGTAATATTTCCGTTACCAACCATCCAGTGTGTACCAGGGTCTACACCTTCTTGTCCAATAGCATCAATTAATACACCATTGTGGAATAACCCGATAGCGTCATCACCGTTTACATAACCAACAACAGTTGATACTAACCAATCAATACCAGTTGTAGGGAATAAAACAGTTGCAGTAGTTTGAGCAGCATCAGCAACGTCAACACAACCACTGTTTCCAACAACAAGAACAGCTCCAGCAGCTAATGTACCAGATAAAGTTACGTTATCACCAGAAGCAGCGAATAAAGTTCCGTTTCCACCTTTAGTGATTGAATATTCACTTAAGTCAACAGTTGCATCTGTTCCGTTATAAATTTCTACATATTTACAGTTTCCACCGTCTGCTTCAGCATATTCGCTAAAGAATAATCCAGTAGTTGTTGGTGCAGGTACTTCAGGTACAGTAACAGTAAATGTTTGTGTAGAAGTTTCAACACCGATTGTAAATGTAGCAGTTAAAGTAACAGTTGCATCTCCAGAACCTGTAGCAGGTTGAGTAACAACACCCATATCTGTGATAGCAGCGTTATCTGAAGCCCATGCAATTGCAACACCGTACATTTCTGTAGGAAGTGTAACATCAACAGCAGCAACAGCAGCAACATCAACAGCAGCAACAGCTACTGATAATGCGTCAGCATCACTTAATGCAGGTAATACAACGTTAACCATTCTTACATTGTCAAAACTAAAATCTAATGCAGTAAATGTAATTTCAATCATATCTCCAACTACATAAATGTCTTCGAAGTAAGGAGCAAAATCAGCAATTTTGAATTTAAATCCATTGATGTCTCCACCGTCAGTATTGAACATTGCATATCCAAATCCATCATTTACATGAGTAACTGTGAATGTAGCAGTATATCTTTGCATTTCGTTAAACTCAGCAAAAATTACAGCAACGTCAGTTTCAGCATTAACAACAAGTGCGTTGTCCATTGATAATGTATCAATCAATGAAGCAGATTTTAAAATTCTATTGTTGTTTCCATAAGTATCTTTTGTATCTAAATCTCCACGTACAACGATTTCATCTCCAATATCAGAACCGATATTACTATCTATCCATAAAGAAGCACCAGTAGCATCTTGAATCACTACTTCGTCGTAGTATTTACCAATTACAACACCTTTAACTAATACATTGTCTCCATCAGTTAATAATAAAGCGTCAGTAACAGTTAATGCATCCATATCGTTAGCATCTAATACAGTTAATACAAAGTCTCTTGTAAGAACAGTTCCGCCAACAGTAACAGTAGCAGTTAATGTAACAGTAGTATTTGAACCAGCAACACGTACAACAGTACCATCAGTCGCGATTACAGCTTCATTATCAGAAGCCCAAGCGATAGTAGCAACAGCATCAGTGTTTTCTACTGGTAATACTAAGTCCATTTCAACCATAGGGTTGATCATTAATAAATCTGTAGCAGCTTGTGCAGTATACGCTTCAGTCATTGCAGTTTCTACAACGATATCAGCATCTACACCATTAAATAATACTGTACCATCTTGATAAGTGATAACAGTTAATGTAATGATTTGTCCATCATGTAATTTAACATCATCAGCATTTGAACGGTAGTAAACTTGAACTTTTCCACCAGCTGAATCAGTAATAAATGCGTTATTATAAGAACCTTCTATTGAAACAGTACCAGTAATTGTAGCTCTTGTTCCACGAGCAACTAAGTCGTTTAATGCAGCAGCAACTGTAGTAACTACAGGAGTAACAGCATCAGCATTCCCTTGAGAATTTACAACGATATCAGCAACAGGTGAAGCTTGAGTTAATCCACTATATGCTCCTAAACTAGCGATGATTGTAACGTTGTCTCCAACAACTACATCAGCAACATAGTCTGAACCAAATACGAATAAGTAAGAACCAGCTTCTTCAATATATAATCCGTAATATGAAATTTCATATACAGTTCCTGAAACTTGTACATATGATCCTAAATCCATCATATTTACTTCAGCAACAGTACTTAATACAGGAACCATAACTTCAACAGTAACTGTTTCAGTTAATGAACCTTTTGTAGCAGTAGCAGTGAAAGTTACAGTAGTAGTTTCAGCTCCATAAGCTACGAATGCACCCATGTCGTCTAATACTGCAACAGTATCAGAAGCCCAGTTAGAGAACACTGTTCCGTTAGCACCTTCAGTAGGTAATACGATTGTAGAAACAGTCGCGCTAGGGATCATTGAATCTAATGATGCGATATCAGCAGCAATTGCGTCAGCATCAGGTAATGTGTTAATTGTTATATCAGCAGTTCCACCGTCGAATGCAACGATAGGTCCGTTAGTACCATGTTCAGTGTAATAAAATACAGTGATAGTAACATCTTTACCAACTTCAGCTTCTAATGCAGCTAAACCAGATGCAGTACCATAATATGAGATTAATATTTGGTCATCACCATCAACGATATATACGTTTCCGTAATCACCGATAATTGCAACAGTACCAGTAATTTCATAGTACATACCATGCATTTCTCTTACAGTTGAATCTAAAGCTAATACTTCAGCAACAGTAGCAACAGTAGCTGTACCTTCTAATGGGTTAGCATTTCCAGTTGATAAAACTTCTTCAGCTGTAATGTTCCCGATTTGGTATAAAGTATTATAGTTTACGTATTGTCCAGTAACTTGTACTTCATCACCGATAGCGATTCCAGTTACTTCAACATTTAAATAAACACTAATAGCATGAGTTCCATCACTTAAGAAGTAACCTTTATCCATAACTCCAGTTACGATTCCTGTGAATTGAACTAATTCTTGATAAGCTGCAGTTGTATGTAAGTCAAGAACTGTAGTATAAACTGTTCCTGATTCTTCAGCTAATACAGTAAATGTAAAGTCTTTTGTAACAGTTGCAGTACCAACAACGAAAGTTGCAGTTAAAACAACAGTTGCATCAGCAGCTCCAGCAGCAGGTCTAGTAACAGTACCGTCTGCAGCTAAGAAATCTGCATTATCAGTTGCCCAAGTTACAGGGAAACCTTGATGAGTTTCAACTAATGCTACATCAGTAACTACATCTTGATTAGCGAAAATTAATGAAACGATTAATCTTGCTGCTTTCGCATCATCAGTTTCAACAGTAATTGCTGGAACAACGATTTCAAAATCTTTCGTAAATTCATTATCACCTAAAGTTAAGGTAGCAGTTAATGTAACAGTTTGATCTAATTCTCCAAATACTGGATTAGTAACCATTCCGTCGTTTGAAATTACTAAAGGCTTATCTGAAGCCCATGTAATTGTAACACCGTGTAAACCTGAATCTAATAACGTTAATTGTCCTTCTGTGATAGTTGGTTCATCTAATCCGTCAAAAGCTTCTTGCAATTTCTCTAATTCAGACATTGTAGGTGTATCATCTCCACCACAAGCTGTTAACGTAAAGATCCCAACAAAAACAAGTGTTAATGTTAATATTTTTTTCAACATCTTTGTACTTCCTCCTTCTTTCTTTTCTTCTAGTCTGTACTAAAAGTTACATCCTCTAAATGAACAACCAATAATTGGTAATCACTATTATATCTCCCCAGAGGTGCAACAATACTAAATTCTGTACCTACAGTAAATAAGTCTCCAGTAATATCGCTATCGACAGAATCATCTCTTCTAATCAATATTGTATTTCCTTCACTATCTTCTGCGGTTACAGTGAATGCATTATCATCAGCATTTTCATAAATGCTAACAACAGTAAGATTGTCCATTTGGATTAAACTTCCAATCGAATCTCTAGATAATTCACCGAAAGTAACAATCTTTGGAGTAACTACATTTCCAGTACTTACAATCGAATAATTCTGTCTTGCAAAACCTGTTAATTGTAATGCTCCAGTTTCTACATCAGGATGATATGTAAGGCTTACTCCAGAAATTGTAACTTCATTTCCTTCTGCAAGTCCACTAGTGTTCGAGAACCCTTTATATAGGTAGATACCATAATCTCCGGATTGTATATATGGATGTCCGCCTACTGTTCTCGTAATGACACCACTAACTACAACTTTTAATCCTATATATTCTTCCTGATTTGTAACCAATTCTTCAATAGTAACTTGAATACCGTCTAAACTATAATCGAACGTAGGGTCATCTTCTCCCCAAATACGTAAATCGAAATCTTGAGTAGCAAACTCTGCTGCATAAAATTCTGATTCGTATTTAAGTCCGCCAACACCTTTAGAACCTGTATATGATTCTTCGACTAACTCTAAATTAAGTAATCTTCCATCATACCAAACCCATGCAAGGTATCTTTCATTCCCATCGGTTCTTGTTGTAGCTGCGTCAAACTCAAGAACTATTGCTGTTGCATTTTCTAACTTGTCACAAGTGAAATCACTTGCTGGTTTACCCCATGGTTCAAACTTGTAAGTTGATTCTGGAGTATTGATTCCTAAGAATCTTACACTAAAAGTCCCATTACCTTCAGTGAATATAGCTGTGTCACCATCAACACAACTTACTAGATCTACTTCACCGATTCCATCTGCGATGAAATTAGTAGTGTCGTAGCTAAAGTCCATTTGTAAATCATCTGTATAGCACGTTATACATGTTCTTTCTTCCCTCAGAACCGTAAAAGTGAATGTTGCAATAGTTACTGCATCATTCAATGTAATTGTTGCTTGTAAACTAACTTGTTGATCACCTTCTAAAAATGTAGGTCTAGTTACGCTACCTGTATTATCTAAATACATTGGAGAACTTGATCCCCAAACTACAGTAACTTCACTATTGTTTGTAGTAGGCAATACTATATCTTCTGTGATTTCAAAGTTATCAAAAACTAACTCACTCTTCACTTCATATACGGTATCAATATCTGTTTTAGTCTCACCGGTTTTACAACCTGCAAGACTTAAAACAGTTAAAATCATTATTAGTATTGAAAACTTCTTGATCATTTAAATCACACTTTCCTTATATACTAGCTTAATTCATCCAGCATAGCTTGAATAGCTTCTTCAACAGAAACAGTTCCACCAAAGATAGCTTCAGTGATGATTCCTGCTTGAAGTCTTGCATCTGATGAAGATGCATGTTCCATTGAGAATGCAGGATCATATTGATTGTAATCAATTTGAGCAAATCCAGCTTGAGCTGTCATTGATTCATATACGTAATCTGCAGGGTTTCCAAGTAAATCTTGTAATCCAGCACTAAATACATATGCGTCTAATGTTCCAGCAGCATCCATATCAGAAATACTTAAGAATTCTTGATACATTGGTGACTCAAATCCGCTAGTACGAACTGGTAAGTAACCAGTTAACATAGACCATTTTGCAGTTTGCTCTGTATCAGTAATATATTTGATGAATAACCAAGCTGCTAATCTTTCAGCAGATGTTGAGTCTTTCATAATTGCAACGTTTGGACCTTGTTGTACAGCTGATAAATGATCTTCATCCCATTGAGGAACTGGTGCAACACCAATTTCAAATGTACCAGGATCAGGAATATTATAGCTAATACCTGCAGTTGAACCAACAGTCATACAAGAATCTCCAGCTTTGAAGTTTGTAGAACCATATTGTTGATCCCAAGCGATTGGTAATGCGATCATTTTATTCTCAAATTTTGATTTTAAATATGATAACATATCGTTTGTTTTTGAATCTCCTACTAAAATATCTCCTTCACTATTTGTGTACCCTGCGTCCCATTGACGTACACTATTAATGAATAAATTAGAACTTGAATCATAATTGATTAAGTATTCACATTGATTAGCTCCATCGCCAACCATTGTAGCCATAAATCCTTCTAAATCAGCAAAACTTAATGCTTCATCCATAGGGATTGTAATTCCGTTTGCTTCAAAAATAGTTTTATTGAAAACCATCATTTCAGTTGATTTACTGTATGGTAATGAATACATAAATCCACCTTGATATTGTCTGTTTTCATCTAAATAAGATTCGATGAAATCGTCAACATCAACACCCCAAGTTTCATCATAGATGAAGTCATCTAGAGGTATAACTGCGTCTCCGTTTAAGTATCCTGCAACATGATCAGGGTACGCTACTAACATAGTAGGTGTGTTCCCAGCTGACATTGCTAAGATAGTTTTGTTACGTAAATCGTCATATCCACCTTGAGAAGTAGCGTTAACTGTAATGTTTGGATATAATGCTTCAAATTCAGCGATATAATCTAATAATAACGCTTCTTTTTCTTGTCCATATACATGCCAGAAATCGATTGTAATCTCTTCTGTAGGTAATGCATCTAATACTTCAACAAGCCCTGGTTGAGGATTGTCTGGATCTGCTACTTGACATTGTGAAGCGTTTGGATAATCATCACAATTTACTTCAGGTTCTGGAGCAGTTTTAGTTGCACATCCCGCTAAAGCTATAACAGTAATTAATAATAATGATAATGATAATAACTTTTTCATTGTTTCCTCCTATATTTTATATATATTATAGTTATTTCTAACCTTTGATTCCACTTCTTGATACACCACGCATAATGTATTTCTTCAATAAGAAGAATACTACTAATAATGGTAATGTTACTAACATTGCTGCTGCCATCTGTAAGTTGAAGGCTGGTCTTTCACCAGTACCAACTACACTAAATGCCTTACGCAGACCATTTGTAATTAAACGATATTTTTCATTATCGGCAACTAGGTTTGGCCAAATGAACGCACTCCAAGTTCCCATCATGTTTAAAATCGTTATTGTAATAATTGTTGGTGCAGCGATTGGTACCATAACTCTTCTTAAATATTTAAAGTCGCTTGTTCCATCAACTTTCGCTGCTAAATATAATTCATCAGGTATTTGTTTAAATGCTTGTCTTAAGAAGAAGATATAGAATACACTCGTCATAAACGGTGCAATTAACGCTATATTGGCCTGTAAAGCCGATTGTGCGCCATCTGCTCCAATCAATCCTGAGAACAATCCACCTTCTTTTCCTAATAACCCTAAATCAGAAACAGTTAAATAGTTCGTTATAACAAACATTTCTCCTGGTATCATCATTGTCATTAAGAATCCTAAGAATAATAGATCTCTACCTTTAAAGTTTAACCTTGCAAAGGCAAATGATGCTAATACTGTTGTTACTACTGTACCTACAGTTGCAAATAATGCAACTATAATTGTATTTTTCATGTAAACGAAGTAATCAAAGTTCTCTAATGATGCTTTATAGTTTATAAACATCATATCTTTAAATTTAACCCACAAACTCGGTGGGATTTCTTCGTAAATTCTGTCTACATCTTTTAATGAAGTTATTAACATGAAGTAGAACGGAATTATAATAATTATTGCAAATACTACTAGGAATGTATAAATTCCTATTTTTACCATTACTCTATGTCTTTTATCACTTAATCTTCTTTGTTCTTTTTCACTTTCACCTTTTTGGAATAAAGATTTAAAGTTACTCCAGAATTCTTTGAATGCATCTTTCACTTTAGTAGTGAACTTACTCATGGAATCTTTTACTTTGTCCATGAATGATTTATTATTATCCATATGTCAGCCTCCTAGAAATGTACTCTCTTTTTACTAACCCACATTTGGACGAAAGTAAAGATTAACGTGATAACAAATAGAATAACGGCTGATGCAGCAGCTATCGAGATAGCTCCAGGTGCATCATCATAAATAAACTTGTAAATATAACCAACTATTGTAATTAAAGAATCCTTAGGTAATAAACCTGGAGGAGCTAGAGTTGCTCCAAACATCCCAATTACAGTACGGTAAGCTTTAAATGCTCCAATAAATGATGTGATTGTAATATACGCAATCATTGGAGAAAGTAAAGGTATAGTAATTCTTCTTAATACTCTTGCTTTTGGTGTTGCATCAACTTTAGCTGCATCATAATATTGCTTATCAATATTTTGTAATCCTGCTAAGAAGACCATTATTTTAAATGCAAGTCCTCCCCAAACAGTATAAACAAGTAATGCAATCATTGATGTACCCCAAGTTGCACCTAATGTAACAAATTTAACTGGATCCATCCCGAACCAACCTAAGAACTGGTTAATTAATCCATACTTAGTATTGAAGATGAATGCAAATGCCATCCCAACTGCGATTGCATTTGTAACGTATGGTAAGAAGAAAATAGTTTGGAATGTTCCTTGTAATTTCTTAATTCCGTTTAACGCTACTGCTATTAATAAGGATACTAATACACTTATTGGTACACTTACAAATACAATTACAACTGTATTCTTAAGTGCTTGATGAAATATTGGATCCGAAAGCACTTTTTGAAAGTTTCCAATCAATGTATATGCTTCAAATGTTTTTACAGGAGATAAATAGTTATATCTCACTAAGAATGTTAAGTAAAACGAGTTGAATAAAGGGTAAAATGTGAATACGCTCAACAATAATAACGCTGGCGTAAGATATAGCCAGGCCTTTAAATTACTCTCTCTCTCAAGCAAGAATATGCTCTCCAGTTTCTTTATTGAATACGAATAATTTATCAGATTTGATATCTAAACTAACCACATCACCTGGCCTAATTCTGTGTGATGCATCAACAATAACTCTAAATGTCTTAGTAATCATTTTGATTTCCTGTGGTTCGTCAGTTTCTTCGACTATTTCTTGTCCTTCAAGTTCTACTTCTTCTAACTCTGCAGGGGCTTTGTATTCAAATATTAAAGTTGTGTCTCTACCGATAGTTTCAACATATGCAACTTCCATTTTGATTTTACCTTTTTGCTCTACAACTTCGAAACCTTCAGGACGAATACCTATAAAGCATTCACCGTCAGCAGCGTCGTGTGGCGCTAATTTGAAATCGTTAAACATTAATGATCCTTTATTAATCTCACCTGCAAATATATTAATTGGTGGAGTTCCTAAGAACTTCGCAACGAATAAATTATCTGGCGTATCATAAATATCTTGAGGTTCTCCAACTTGCTGTTTTATCCCTAATTCCATTAAAACGATCTCATCACTAATACTCATAGCTTCTTCTTGATCATGTGTAACGAAAATAGTTGTAATTCCAGTTTCACGTTGGATACGTTTAATTTCCTCACGAGTTTGTAATCTTAATCGAGCATCTAAATTCGATAATGGCTCATCTAATAATAATACTCTTGGTTTTTTAACAAGCGCTCTAGCAATAGCAACACGTTGTTGTTGTCCACCACTTAGTTGACGCGGTTTACGATTCATTAAATCTCCAATACCTACTAAATCAGCCATCTCTTGTGCTCTTACCAATGCCTCATCTTTTGGTACCTTTATGTTCTCTAGTGGGAACATAATATTTTGTCTTACAGTCATATGTGGATATAGTGCGTAATTTTGGAATACTAATCCTATTCCTCTATTCTCTGGTGACATATCCGTTACATCTTCATCTCCAAAATATATTCTTCCATTGTTTGGCTCTAAAAGCCCCGCAATCATATATAATGTTGTTGATTTTCCACAACCAGAAGGTCCTAATAACCCTACTAGCTTTCCAGATGGAATTGTTAAATCAAAAGAATTTACAGCAACTGTCTCTGTTTTATCTTTTGCTTGAAATATCTTTGTGATATTTTCTAGTCTAATCTCCATATTTATCTCTCCTAATCACTTTAACTTTTTTAACATTTAATAGTACCATATTTTCGGTGAATTTTCTATATAATTTTAGAAATAAATTTGTATTGATTTTATTAATTTTTTGTAAATTAAAACGGCCTAGTTAGGCCGTTAGTTAATATTCAGTATGCAAACCTTCTAGAGGTCAATTTTTGAAAAAGTAAAGGGTTTTCATTAAATCTCGCATTACCGTAACAAAAAAGGACACTTTTGTGTCCTAACTTGTTAATTTAAAATGGTAAGCTTCCTTGATTAGTCAAAACATACCAAATTGCAAACACTATTACCACTACGAAAATCAATTTTGATAATTTTTTAATTAATGAAAATGTACCTAATATAGTAATAATGCTTCCAAGTACTAAAACTCCAATTTGCGAAATAGGATCTAATGCAGTTACCATATTATACAATCTTTCGAATATTCCACTTATTTGATCCCCAAATGATCCTAGAAACGATTCTTCTAATAGCGTACGGAAATTTTCTAACATAATATCACCTCTCTAATTATTCTACCTACATTATAACAAACAATATGTGTAAATTTTATGAATTTCGGGATTTTTATATTTTTCTTCTACCCTCTAATGCTTTAAAGATGGTTATTTCATCTGCATATTCTATATTTCCACCAGCTGGTATACCATGAGCTATCCTTGTAACAAGGATGTCTGTGCCCTGAAGTAACCTTGAAATATATCGTGCTGTTGTCTCACCTTCATTGTTTAAATTTGTAGCTAATATAACTTCTTGTAGTTCTTCATCTTTCAGACGTTCTAATAGCTCCTTAATGGTTATGTTGTCCGGTCCAATACCATTTGATGGAGATATTGCTCCATTTAAAACATGATATAGTCCGTGGTATCTATTTGTTTTTTCCATAACAATAACATCTTTTGCTTCTTCAACAACGATGATTGTTTTTTTATCTCTTGATTCATCAGAACATATATAACAAGGATCTGTATCTGTGATGTTCCCACAGATAGGGCAATCAAATATGTCTGTTTTGATTTTTTGATATGCTTCTATTATTTTATCAATCGATTCGTGATCCATTCTGTTTACAGTAAAAAGGGCATATCTTTCTGCTGTCTTTTTACCAACACCTGGATATCTACGTAAACTCTCGATAAGTTGTTCGATGCTATCAGGGTATTTCATATTAATTCCCCCTTAGAATAGGCCTGGAACTCCACCACCAGTGAATTGTCCCATTACACTTTGTGTTTCATCTTCGATTTTTTTAATACAATCATTTACAGCTAGTGTAATTGTATCTTGTATCATTTCTAAATCATCTTTATCTTCTAATGCTTCTGGATTAATGGTGATGTTTTTCATGATTTTATTACCATAAAACTCAACTTCAATCATTTTTCCACCAGCACTACCATAAAATGTTGATGCTTCTAATTCTTTTTGTGCATCCATCATTTCTCTTTGCATTTTTTGTAGTTTCTTTATCATACCTGGATTCATAATTATTCCCCTTTTCTAACTTTGACATTGTCTTTACCGAACATGTTGTATGCTTCCTTAACACTATCTGGAGTCATGTCATCTACATCGTGATGAACTGTTTTTATATCTTTCAGTCCTGGATGTTCTATCGGTGTTAATGTTATATATCTATCTTTGTCTTCTCTCCATTTTTTTAAGAATTCATCACTTTTGTTTTTCCACACTTCTGATGGTAACGCAAGATAATTCAATTCTATTTCATGGAAATCACTTAATAACTTAACTATTTTCTCTTTGATATCCTCTTTCATCATACGATTACATGTTGATGGCGCTGGATACTCAATAATTATTAATGAACCATTTGTAGCTACGACACGTCCACTACTAATCAACTTTGCATATTGTAAATCCTCTGGTTCCACATCACGTTCGATATCAAACCATCTTTTATTTAATCTGATTTTAGTTTCTCTGTCTCCGTTATTTAATACTTCTTCTACAAGTCTAATGTCATATGTTGAGTATGGTTCTTCAATTTCTTCAATCTCATCTTCAGGTAAACTAAATAGATCAAGTTCAGACTTTTCTTCTTCTGTACGATCTTCTATATGTTCATCTGTGTGTGTTTCAGTAGTGTCTTCCTGAACAGAATCCACATTAATTTCAGGCTCAGTTTTATTTACTGGTATGTCTTGTTCAACTTCATCAGTGTTTTGTTCACTGTTTTCCGCCCCAAAACTTTGTGCAGAATCAAATGCTTCTGTCTCATCTTGTTCAAAGACTTCTTCTACAACCGGTTTTTCAATTACTTTCTCTACAACAGTAACTTCAGATTTCATATGTTCAACTTTAGTTAACTGTTCTTGTAAACTCTTAATGCTATTTTGTAGAGAAGAAAATTCATCTTCGATTACAATTTCTTGTTTTTCTATCTTGTCTACCATTTTTATAAGTGCAAGTTCCATATATAGTTTGGCACTATTAGTAAACTTCATATCATTTCTAGCCCTATTTAATACATCAATATAGAAGAACACTAAATTGTTGCTTACTTTATCTGCCAGTGATAAAAACTCTGGTTTTGTATATAACAATTGTGAGTCGTCCGAAGATCTTGTGTTCTTAAAAATCAATAAGTCTCTATAGAATTTAATAAGGTTTTCCACAAGTCTCTGTGATTCCTTTCCAATTGCCACTAACTCATCTAATACTTTGATTGCCTGTACGGAATCATTTTTGAATATGGCATTTGCAATTTGAAGTAAGCTTTCATTAGAAACAGTACCTCTAATCGCATGTACATCGTCTACTTTTACTTCTGTTTCAGTATATGAAACCACTTGATCTAACAAACTAATTGCATCTCTCATTCCACCTTCTGCGGCTTCGGCAATTACTTTAATAGCTTCTGTTTCTATAGATATATGTTCTTCTTCGATAATTGTATCTAATCTCCCAATCATTTCAGGTACACTGATCCCTCTAAAATCAAATCTTTGACATCTAGAGTGTATTGTAGCTGGAATTTTGTGAGGTTCTGTGGTTGCTAATATAAAAATAACATGTTTTGGAGGTTCTTCTAAAGTTTTTAAAAGTGCGTTAAAAGCACCAGTACTAAGCATGTGTACCTCATCTATAATATAGACTTTGTACTTTCCAAGCCCTGGCAAGTATTTTACTTTATCTCTAATTTCTCTAATCTCATCTACACCATTATTTGAAGCTGCATCAATCTCAATTACATCTGTAACTGAATTATTATCAATTCCTTTACAAATATCACATTCATTACATGGATCTGATACTGGAGCATGTTCACAGTTTACAGCTTTAGATATAATCTTAGCTATAGTTGTTTTCCCTGTACCTCTAGGTCCACTAAATAAATAAGCATGTGCAATCTTATTGTTTTTTAATGCATTCTTAAATGTTCTAGTAATATGTTCTTGTCCTGCTATTTCTTCAAAATTTCTTGGTCGATAAGTTCTGTAAAGTGCCTTATATGCCATAGAATCACTCCTAAAAACGGATAAATTTCCGTATTTCTATTATAAAACAAAAAGACTAGATTTTATAGTCTTTTTAGTAAACTTTGATTATTTTTTCACTGATTCAATTATATGATTTAATGCTATGTATTCATTGGTATCTTTTTTAAATTTTTTAGATATATATGCCCATGTTAATTCTGGTGTTTCACCATTTTCTTTAATAGTGAACACTTGTCCGATTGCTTTTTGGAACTTTGTGCTCTCCCTTAGTTTACGATACCCTTCAATAGAAAAAGAGGTCTTCGCATCAACAATTGCATTTACCTGATTCAAAAATTCTTTGAAATCAGTTACTTCTTCATTACCTTCTTTATACTTATTAGGTATTATCAGTCCAAATATCTTATCAAAAACAAAAAGTAAACTCGTAAACATTAATGGAAGTGTAACAAGGTATAAAGCCGACTTTAAATCAATGGTAACTTCATCTCTTAATACAAGAACACCTGCATAAATCGCAATAGCTACCGAAGATACACCAAATATAAATGCATAATACTTAAATCCTTTAGATTTTTTCATAATAATCACCCAAGATGTATTATACTATAAAAAATAACATTGTGGTATAATTAAGTTGGTGATATTTATGAATACAGAAACAATAGCGGCAATCAGTACAGCGTTAGGACAAGGTGCTATAAGTATAGTACGTCTAAGTGGTGCTGATTCAATAGAAATAGTGGGTAAAGTTTTTAAAGGTAAAAACCTTGAAACCGTTGCTTCTCACACAGTACATTATGGACATATATTCAATGGATTAGAAAACATTGATGAAGTTTTAGTTACAGTGTTTAGAGCACCTAAAACATTCACGACTGAAGACGTTGTAGAAATCAATTGTCATGGTGGTGTTTTTGTTGCGAACAAAATACTAGAATTACTACTTAAAAACGGTGCTAGACCGGCTACACCGGGAGAATTCACAGAACGTGCCTTCTTACACGGAAGAATTGATTTAACACAAGCGGAGGCCGTTATGGATATTATAGAGGCAAAGTCTGACATGAGTCTTTCTTTAGCCAATAAAGGTCTGGATGGAGTTATCTATAAACTCATAACTGATTTAAGAGATGAATTGTTGAAAACAATAGCTCATATTGAAGTAAACATAGATTATCCTGAATATGATGATGTTATTGAGCTATCGACAAAGATCATTGAACCAGAAGTACAATCATTAATTGGTAAAATAAAAATTCTCTTAGAAAAAGCTCAATACGGAAAAATAATTAAAGAAGGTCTTAAAACAGCAATTATCGGAAGACCAAACGTAGGTAAATCTAGTCTACTAAATGCTTTATTACGAGAAGAAAGAGCAATTGTTACAGAAATCAAAGGTACAACTAGGGATACTATAGAAGGAAATATAAATATCGGAGGAATAATTTTAAATCTTATCGATACTGCAGGAATAAGAGAATCAATAGACATTGTTGAACAAATCGGAATTGATAAAGCCAAAAAATCAATTGAAGAAGCCGAACTAATTCTGTTTGTTCTTGATAACAACCAAGCTTTAACAATGGAAGATAGAGAATTACTTAGCATCACAGACCATAAAAAAAGGATTATAATTATTAACAAAACAGATTTATCAAAAGAACTAAATCATCATTTTGAAAACAGTGTTAGTGTTAGTGCATTAAACAAAACTGGAATTGAAGATTTAGAACAAATTATAAGAGATATGTTTTTATCAGGAGAAGTAAACATAAAAGATCAAACGTATATTTCAAATGCGAGACACATAGCTAAATTAAGCGAAGTATTAGAAAGTTTAAAAGATAGTTTACAAGCCATCACCGATCAATTGCCAATTGATATGGCCGAGATTGATCTTAAGAATGCTTGGAATATTCTAGGTGAAATAATAGGTGACACATCAACAACATCTTTATTAGATGAACTATTCAGCAAATTCTGTTTAGGTAAATAAAAAAGCGCAAATGCGCTTTTTTTTAATTCCCAATATCAAGAACAATTTTCCATTCTCCGTTTTCTTTTTGCCACGTAGTACAATATTTCCCTAATTCTGTAACTTCTTTACCTTCGACAATATGCTTTCTAACATATGTCCCAGTAGTTACACCTAAAGTCTCATCTTCACTAATAAACCCGTGTATAGGTTGCCATGTGAATGAGATACCCTCTAAATTAAATACATGTTTAATTCCAGCCTCAATTTGTGAAAGGTCTGTTATATAGGGATTATGAGATCCTGTACCCATAATACTTTTCTTAGCTGTATACTTCATCCATGCTTTTTCTTTGTCAACTTGACACTCGCTACAAAACTTCTTGTCCACATCAAATAACTGTTTAATTTTACTCATAGTGACCTCCTACTATATATGTATTATTGTAACATAAAAGAAAAAGCTCAAAAGAGCTTTTAATTCATAATCCATTCGAAGAGTTCTTTTGCGGCTTTTTCAGGCCCTTTTTGTTCTAGTCCTTCTATACCTAGTTTTGTATAAAGTATACCTACTTCAACTTTGCTATTGTAAAGATTACTAAATACTTTTTCGATTAATAATTCCACTTGATCTTTCCTTTGTACAACTCCAAATGGATTTGCGAAATACGACTCTACTAATCCTTTTTCTGTGGTAGTCCCTTTTGCTTTTCTTAATCCTTGCTTGAAGATCTCAACCGCTTTTTCCTTATCTGCAATTATACTCAAAGGATATTTTTTGTTCTCATAATTATTTGCGTATAATAATATATCCACCTTATAACCTTTAATTATGTCGGCGTATGTGGATACTGGCACTAATAATCTAGCATTTATCTTGTTTGGATTCATGAAAATCCCACGGTCCATCGCTTTAAAAGCATACCCGCCTTCTAAATCATCTAATCGGACAAATGCGCCCGTTTCAGTCCCATATCCGTAGACTTTTGAGTTTTCAATCTCAAACGATCCCATATCGTCGAATACTATTTTTATTTCTTTCAAGTATTTCTCGGATAATTTGCGAAATGCTTCTAAGCTTTCTGATTTACCAGCACCACTATCACCAATTATGGCAATATTAGCTTGTTTTCCATTTCTTAAGGTTACATTAACCATAGCTCCATGAATTGGTAATTTGTTTTGATCTATCATTCTTACATTATGTAATGTTAATATCATTTTTTTCATATATCCGAAATAATCTATCTCATCATGCATCGCCGTGAATCCAATGTAAGTATCACCTTTACGTTCGTGATAAAATACTGTCTTCTTTTCCTTAATGTCTAGTCGTTGTCCAAACACGTAAACTAGGTTTGGCTTTTTGTATTTATATTCTTCTGGCTTAGCCATTTCAAACAGATTACATAGACTTATACCGTGATTCATGTAATTTCTATGAAAGTAAATGAATGCTAATGATTTCCCTACTTTTGCTGGATAGCAAAAGTAATGTGATTTATTTAAAGGTAAATCCTTAATCGGATTCTCAAACACCTCTTGAAAGATCCCAGATCTTTTATTTTTCTTTGGATATATCACAAATGGTGGTGTTAAAATTATTTGATTTATGTACTGTATTCCATTTAGCACTTCTAGTTCTTCATCAAAAGATATTCCCGAATCTGCAAGTACTACTCCAGCGTTTATTCCAGCGGATAGTTGCCTATACACAGAATGCTGATAACCAAGTACGTTTTCCTCTATTTTCCTATAAGTTTTGAGTACTAGATTTAAAAAATTATTACTCGCCTCTATAAAATTGATATTTTGAATTCCTGTATCTGAATCTCCAGATTGGATCAATGCATATCTCTCTAGTTTTCTCCAATGAGAATATAATCCTTCTATCAACTCAAACAATACATCTTTTTGATTCAAGATATTCTTGTATCCATTGTTTAATACACTGATTTCCCTTTTATCGAGTACTAAGAGAAGTTTAAACAATGTTATAAGTTTCTTTGTAACATCTACATCACCACATAAATAGGTTATTTTATCATACAAAGCTAAATCTTTTTTATGTAAATATGATATATAAGTTGTAAGTACTTTTTTAAAACCCTTACTACTCAGTAATTCATCTTTCGTCTCACAATATTTAAGACTGAAATTCATAATTACATTACTTCTATTTTGAGAATATTCTTTTATCATAATATCACCCTATGAATAGTCTATACTGTAATTCACTTTCTTACACTATGAAAATGTTTTCAACAAAAAAAGGTGCAAAAACACCTTTTATTCGTCCCAATCATCATATTGTGTATATTCTTTTTTATCCTGAGTCCATCTGTATATACCGTCAAGTTGTACGTTTTCTGCGGCTCTGAAGATGTTTTTATCAATATCTTTGCTTTGTTTTGTTAGTTCTTTAATAAGAAGTTTTGTTTGATACCTTTTACTAGAAGTACTACATGCTGTAATTTCACATCCACAATCCATTGTCTCAATGTCGTTAGAATTCATTATTTTTATGATATCTGTTTCTTTAATCATATACATTGGTCTTATCAATTCTATACCTTCAAAGTTTTTAGCTCTAACTTTAGGTAACATCGTTTTAAATGAACCTGCATATAGGATATTCATCATTGTTGTTTCTATTACATCATCGAAGTGATGTCCTAAGGCAAGTTTGTTACAACCCTTTTCTCTAGCCATATTATATAGAAACCCTCTTCTCATTCTTGCACACATATAACAAGGATAATCATTGGCTATTTTTCCCACTATCTCAAAGATGTCAGATTTCCCTATATTTAGAGGTATTCCTAGTTTTTCTGCATTCTCAAAATGCATTTTAAGATTCTCTGGGCTAAAACCTGGATCCATACTTATAAATTCAATGTCGAAGTTTACAAGGGGATGTTTCTTAAGTTCCTGAAACAGCTTCGCAAGTAATAGACTGTCTTTCCCACCACTCATTGCAATCGCGATTTTATCTCCTTCTTTAATCATGTTATATTTTTTAATAGCCTTTATGAATTTACTCCATAAACCGCCTCTATATTTCTTGATAATATCTTTTTCAAACTGCTTAGTTACTACTTCATTCATATGATCACCTTTTTCTCGTAAACCAATTATACATTACAACCCTTGGAAATAAAAATAATAAAAAATAATATTCTTGCAAAATCAATAATTAAAGAGTATAATTAAGGTATGAAAATGAAATTGGAGGTGTTAAAATGGCTTTTATATGGGCAAACAAAAAACCTACTGATGGCGTAGCAACGCTTTACGAAACCAACATTACTTTAAACAAAGTTGCTAGTGCACACTTTGAAACTGCACATAAGAAGTTAATCCTTTTAGGTCTAGATCTACAAGGGAAACGCATTGCTATTAAACCTCTATCAAAAGAGGATTTAGAGTTAGGAATTATTCCTGAAGAAAAAAGACATAGAATTACTCTGAAACCTAGTTATGCTAGAGTTAGCAATAAGAAATTTATGAAAGAAGTTTCAGATGCTATGGATTTTAATTTTGAGAACAATAATTCTCGTAAATTCAATGCAAAATGGAGCAAAGAAGATTCAGCTCTTATTATAGATCTGAACAATGAGGAGGATTAACTATGGTAGAATATGAAATTATCATATGGTTTGTTTTAATTATAGTAGCTGCTTTGATTGAAATGAATACAATGGATCTTACTAGTATTTGGTTTAGTGCTGGGGCATTATTCGCATTTATATTAGCAATAGCTGGTGCTGCATTATGGATACAGGTTTCTGTATTTGTTGTTACATCATTGATGCTTATCGCTTTGGTAAGACCAATCACAAAGAAATACTTAAAAACAAATGTTGTACATACTAACACCGATCGGCTTGTAGGTAAAGTTGCAAATTGCACAAAAGTAATACCTGCAGGAGAGCGTGGGGAAGTTAAAATTGATGGTAAATACTGGATGGCTGTAACTACTAGTGAAGAAGATATCGATGTTGACGAGAAAGTAGAAGTTTTAGCTGTTGAAGGCGTTAAACTTGTTGTAGATCGTATTAAATAATGCGAGCTAATTTATCTCGACGTATTGTATCTTATTTTGTAGATGCATTACCTATATTATTTATAGTTATCGGTATGAATAACTTGTTTGTTGGTACTATCATTTCAAACAGTATAGAAAACTATGAAGAACTTTCAGCCACATATTACGATAATTCAGATATATTGTCTGATGATATTGCAGATTTAAGAGCAGACGTAGAGAGTGAATTAATCACAGAAGATGATTTTCAAACTATGTCTACCGGTTTATACGAAGATTTTTGGGATGACAACACAGAGGAGTACAACGCAGTTGTTGCTCATTTGATATTGACAATGACCTACGGATTTGTAGCGTTTGTATCTATATATTACTTATATATGTTGATACTGAAAGGTAACTCATTTGGTAGAAAACTAATGGGAATAGAGCTTACAGGAAAAGTAACATGGTTTACTATCCTAAGTAGAGAAGTTATTTGGAAGCACTTCTTCTGGATATTATTCTTAATCTTTATTACCTTTATGAGCACTATTATGACCGTTCCGTTGTTAATTGTAGCACTATTCGCTGTTTCAGGAATCACATTTGATGTAGCACTTATAGGGTTCTCTGCTAAGAAGAGAGCTGTAAGAGATATTATGTCACAAACACAAGTAACATATAAAGGGGTAAATTACCCATTCTAAGGCACAAGGAGGAAACATTATGCCAGGTACAGGACTTATTATTGTAGTAGTTTTATTAGTATTCTTTTTAATCCTTTTATCGCAAGCGTTCACTTTAGTAACACAAGCCAACCGCTTTGTTGTTGAACGTCTAGGAGGATATCACAAAACATTAGATCAAGGTTTACATTTCATTATTCCATTCTTTGATCGCGTTAAAAAGAAAATCTCAATTAAGGAACAAGTAGTAGATTTTCCACCACAACCAGTTATCACAAAAGATAACGTAACTATGCAAATAGATACAGTAGTATTCTATATGGTTACCGATCCTAAGTTATATACTTATGGAGTTGAATATCCATTAAGAGCTATTGAAAACTTAGCTGCAACTACATTACGTAACATCATCGGGGATTTAGAGTTAGATCAATCATTAACATCACGTGATTTAATCAATACTCAAATGAGAAACATCTTAGATGAAGCAACAGATCCATGGGGAATCAAAATTATCCGTGTTGAAGTTAAAAACATCATCCCACCAAAAGATATCCGTGAAGCAATGGAAAAACAAATGCGTGCGGAACGTGAACGTCGTTCAGGTATCTTACTAGCAGAAGGTGGAAAAAGATCAGCTATCTTAAATGCCGAAGGTGAAAAACAATCAGCAATTTTACGTGCTGAAGCAGAAAAAGAAGTACGTATTCAAGAAGCTGAAGGGAAAGCACAAGCTATTCTTAAAGTACAAAGTGCAACAGCTGAAGGTATCGCTTTAATTAAAAAAGCTGGTGCAGATGAAGCATTCTTACGTTTAGAAGCTTACAAAGCTATGGTTGAAGTATCTAAAGGACAAGCAACTAAATTAATTATTCCATCTGATTTACAAGGAATGGTTGGAGTAGCAGGAACTTTAGCAGAAACATTTAATTTAAAAAAATAATTACAAAAGAAAAGGACCGAATAAGGTCCTTTTTTAATACTAAAATTCGCAGTTTCTTGGTGTTCTTGGGAACGGGATTACGTCTCTAATGTTTTCAACACCTGTTAAATACATTAACATTCTATCAAATCCAAGTCCGAAGCCTGCATGTTTACATCCACCGTACTTACGAAGATCTAAATACCACCATAAATCTTCTTTAGGAACATCCATCTCTTCCATACGTTTTTCAAGTAAATCTAGACGTTCTTCACGTTGAGATCCACCGATAAGTTCTCCACTACCAGGAACCAATAAGTCCATAGCTGCCACAGTTTCATTATCGTCGTTTAATCTCATATAGAATGCCTTGATATCTTTTGGCCAATCTGTAACGAAGACAGGTCCATCAAAGTGTTTCACTAAGAATTTTTCATGTTCAGTAGCTAAATCTTCACCATGTTTGGGTAAGTTCTCAAACTTTTGGTTAGATGCTAATAAGATATCAATTGCTTCTCTATGTGTTTTAATCTCAAATGCACTAGATACAACACTATCAAGTTTCTCTAATAACCCTTTTTGAACAAACTTGTTGAAGAATTGCATTTCTTCAGGACATCTCTCCAATACGTACTTAATGATGTATTTAACCATATCTTCAGCTAACTGCATATCATCTTTTAAGTCTGCGAACGCAATTTCAGGCTCGATCATCCAAAATTCTGATGCATGAGTCGTTGTATTCGATTTCTCAGCTCTAAACGTTGGACCAAATGTATAAACATCTCTAAATGCCAATGCCCAAGCTTCCGCTTCTAATTGTCCGGATACTGTTAAGTTGGTTTTTTTCTGGAAGAAGTCTTTATTATAATCTACTTCTCCTTCTTCGGTACGATGTGGTTTATCTAAATCAAGAGTAGTAACTTTAAACGTTTCACCAGCACCCTCAGCATCAGATGCTGTGATTAATGGTGCTGCTAAATATACAAAATCTCTTTCTTGAAAGAATGTATGTATCGCATGAGTTAAAACACTTCTAACTCTAAACACCGCACTAAATAAGTTAGTTCTAGGTCTTAAATGTGCGTTTTCCCTTAGAAATTCTCTAGTATGTCTTTTTGGTTGAATTGGATAATCCTCTTGTGAATCACCTATCAATTCTACATCACGTGCTTTGATTTCAAATGGTTGTTTTCTATCAGGAGTTGCCATTAAAATACCCTCTACTTTAATCGCACTACCAACTCTGAATTTTTGAACATCTTTAAAATTATTTAGAAACTCACTCTCATAAACAACTTGGATTGTTTCAAAGAAAGTTCCATCATTTAAATTGATGAACCCAAATTCCTTTTGTGCACGATTATTTCGTACCCACCCAAACAAAGTTATTTGTTTTTGATCTAGGTCGCTATATTCTTTATATAGCCTTCTTACTGAATATTTCATATTATTCCTCCTTTTTTTTATATAAAAAACGCCCTTAAACAAATGTTTAAGGACGAATATATTCCGCGGTACCACCTTAGTTCTCATTTCTGAGCTCTCGACCTTTAACGCAGGCATACGGATGGTTCTACTATGTTCTTCCATCACTCATGGTGTTATTCATACTATTCTTATGTTCTAGCTTCCACCAACCTAGACTCGCTTTGCACAGGGGAAAGTATTACTTCTCCAATCAACGTTTTATATACACATATAATAACAAAACCAAATGTAATGTCAATAACTATTCTTCTATTTGATCTTGTTCTTCTAATTCGACAGCTTTAATAGCGTCAAACCTTTTTCCTATTTTTTCACTTGAGACATGAATCTCGTTAACGCGTTTGTTTACCGTTTCAATATTAGATTTTAATTTGTCCCAGCGTTCTTTATAACGTTTAAAGTCATCACCAAGTTTTACTAACTCCTCTTGAATAACTTTCATATTCTTATTTCTATCTACATTTTGGATGATTACTTGTACCGTTGTTAGTAAACTCATAATCGTTGTTGGTGATGCTATCCAAACATGTTTTCTTTGTGAGAACTCAATGATATCTTGGTGATATGCATTGATTTCTGCAAAAATGGCTTCTGCAGGTAAGAATAAGACTGCTTGTTCTGCAGTTTCTAAAGGAATGATGTACTTGTCGGAGATATCTGTGATGTGTTTCTTTAAATCAGATTTAAATTTACGTGTTGCTTCAACTCTTTCATGTTCTGAGATATCGTTATCTACCATTCTTTGATAATTTTCTAATGGAAATTTGCTGTCTATCGCTAAATTACCCATTGGTTCAGGCACATGAAGTACTGCATCAGCGATTTTACCATTTGATAGCGTGAATTGTGTCTCGAATATTTTATCGTTACCAACACCAAAGATACTTTCTAGGATATTGTTTAATTGAACTTCACCGAACGTACCTCTTGATTTTTTATCTGTAAGAACGTTTTGCAAAGAGACAACATCTGTCGATAATTTCTCTATGTTTTTCTGTGCTTCATCTATCTTTGTTAATCTAACAACGATGTTCTCAAATGTTTTATTTGTTTTTTCAAACCCTTCATTTAAGCGATATTCTACTTTTTTATTTATATTTTCCATTTGATCATTTATATTTCTATTTAGTGCATTAAAGTTCTCAAGAATATCTTTGTTCAGTCCTTCTTTAAACCTATTAAGATCATTAATGCTTTCTTTTGCATTTCTACCAAGTGATTCTACAAGTTCTACTTTTAAACCAGAGTATTCCTTTGTCATTTCCTTACTCAATTTAAAGTTTTCATCTTTAAAAAAGTCTTTTAAGTCCTCTTTAACATTTGTTTCATTATTTCCACTGTTTTTTAATAATAGTACTATTACTACGATTAGCAATAAAACCGCTATTACGCCAAGTGCAATCATTAATTCATCCATGTTATCACCTCTGTAACATTATAGCATTTTTTGTATGAAAAAAGTAGATGGATTCCATCTACTTATCATCAACGTCTTTTTCTGTATATTCAAATAAAATACTTAACGGTCTGTCTTGAATTATGTTTATAATTCCTTGTGCTAAAAGTTTCCCAACACTAAGTTGTTCGATTTTTGGTGTTTTTTTATGTTCTGGTAAATTAATTGTGTTTGTACAAATAACTTCTTTTAGTACTGATTTTTCTATTCTCTCACTTGCTGGACCTGATAACAAGCTATGAGTACAAGCAGCGTATACTTCTTTTGCCCCAGCATCTAATACAGCTTGCGCTGCAGCTGTTATTGACCCTGCTGTATCTATCATATCATCGATAATAATCGCAGTTTTACCTGATACATTACCAACTAGCCCCATAACTTCTGATACATTTGGTGCTGGACGATGTTTATCAATGATGGCTATATCACAGCCCATAACATCTCCCATTTTTCTAGCTCTAACTGCTCCACCATGATCTGGAGAGACAATTACGATTTCCTCAAGTGCTTTTTTCTTAAAGTATTCCACTATTAGTGGCATAGCTCTAAAGTTATCGATTGGGATATCGAAGAACCCCTGGATCTGAGAAGCATGTAAATCCATTGCTAGAACTCTAGTAGCTCCAGCTGTTTCTAGTAAGTTTGCAACAAGTTTAGCTGAAATCGGTTGTCTCGATTTTGCTTTTCTATCTTGTCTTGAATAACCATAGTAAGGCATAATTATGTTAATAGTTTTCGCTGATGCTCTTTTCATTGCATCAATTGTTATTAATAATTCCATTATGTTTTCATTTACTGGTTCGTGTGTAGGTTGTACAAGGAAAACATGATAACCACGAACTGTTTCTGCTACATTTATTCCGATTTCACCATCTGCGAATCTAGCTAAATCTATAGAACTCAGTGGAATACCAGAATATTTTGAAATTTCTTCTGCTAATTCAGGATTAGCACTTAAACTAAACAACTTGACTTTATATCCGTCAATAATCGCCATATGAAATAGACCTCCAAATATGATTAAATTTTTTAAACCTTTTATACAATATCATTATAATCTAAAAATTGCAAAAGTAAATTGCAAAATAAAATGCAACTGAAAAAGTTGCACTCAATTATTGTTTATTGTTCTTCTTCAAGATTGTTGTAAGCCTCAATTACAGCTTGCTCGATACGGTTTCTAGTCTCTTGGTTAATCGGATGCGCTACATCTTTAAATTCCCCATTAGGCATTTTACGGCTTGGCATTGCAACAAACAATCCAGCTTTCCCATCGATTATGCGTAATTCATGAACAACAAAACATTCGTCAATTGTAATAGCTGCTATTGCTTTTAAGCGATTTTCACCATTAAATTTTTTTACCCTAACGTCTGTTATATTCATCTTCCCACCTCGCAATTTCATATTCTACTTATAATAATTATAACATAGGTACATACTTTTACAAAATATATTTTATTTAGTAGTGAAGCCGTTATCTTATCTTTGTAATAATTTTATAGTAATCATCTCTAACGGTATCAAAAGAATATTGTAATTTAGATTTTTTCCCCTCAATTGCGAATATTGTAGACCCAGAACCACTCATTAGAACACCTTTTATTCCCGTGTCAATAATATGGTTTTTAAGTTTTCTTATATCTGGATTTATGTTAAATGTAATTTCTTCCAATGAATTGTGTAATTCACGTATTATCAAATCAAGATTTTTATTGAATATTGCATTTGTCATGTTTGATATCTTCTTCTCTATTATATTGTCAGGATTTACTTGAGCAAAAACGTCTTTTGTACTTATCTTGATAAAGGGGTTAACTAAAAGGACTGGGATGTTTAATTTTGTATTAAGAAATACCAATTCTTCCCCTCTACCTTTTGCTATACATAGTTTATTATAAACACAAAATGGTATATCAGATCCAAACTCTAGACCTAATTTTGCCATATCATCAAGTGATAAGTTAAGTTTCCATAACTTGTTTAATCCTCTTAACGTAGCGGCTGCATCAGCACTACCACCAGCTAAACCGGCTGCTACAGGTATGTTTTTCTTGATATTGATTACAACACCTTCAAAAACATTAAATTCTTCCTGCATAAAACTTGCAACTTTATATACCAAGTTATCTTTATAGTCGTCAGTCATGTTTGTATCGCCAGTTATTAATATATCGTTTGTCGTGTTCTTTCTGAACTCTAAAACATCATGTAATTCTAAGGATGCCATTACCATTTCTAAATCATGAAAACCATCAAATCGCTTTGCAACGACATTTAGAAACAAGTTAATCTTAGCATAAGCCTTTTCCTTAACCATCGAATCACCTCAAGTACATTGTACCATAATGTATAAATAAAAAAACAAAGAATCCAGCGTGTATTCTTTGTTTTATTTTGATTTAGATAATGTGTTGGATATTAATATAAAATCTTCTACAGCCAGATTTTCGGCTCTTATACGGTAATCAAACCCTAGGTCTTCAAGTGTATTGATGTAGAATTGTTTTTCTTTATGGAAATTAAAGTGAAGATTATTTACCAATGTTTTTCTACGTTGTGTAAATGAAGCTCTAACAAGTTTAAAGAAGTGATCTTCGTTGTCTGGTTTATCATACAGGTTATCCTCAACGACAAGTTTCACTACTGCACTATCAACATTAGGTGCAGGTATAAAAACTGTTCTAGGTACTTTTAAAGCGATTTCCGCCTTTGTTTTGTATTGGATAACAATGCTTAAAGAGTTGTAATCTTTTGTGCTTGGTTTAGACGTTAATCTTCTAGCAACTTCTAATTGCATCATTAGTACAAGTTCTTTTATCTTTATGCTTTCCTCTAATATCTTCAAGATGATTGGAGTTGTTATGTAATATGGTAAGTTTGCTACTACACATACTTTGTCAAACTCAAGGTTTAAATCATCTATATCTTGATCGATATCCCGATTCAGAAAGTCATCATTTATTACTGTTAGTGATTCTCCCTCGAAGTTTTCACTTAATATTGGTAGTAGTTCTTTGTCAATTTCATACGCTAAAACATGTTTGCTTCCCTCAAGTAGGTGTTCTGTTAAGGACCCCATTCCTGGTCCTATCTCGATTACTAGAGTTTCTTTCGTGATAGATGGGACAGAGACGATTTTACGTAATATGTTTTGGTCTACCAAAAAGTTTTGTCCAAATTTTTTCTTAATATAGAAATCTTGGTCTTTAATCGTTTGTTTAATTTTAGTTGATGTTCCAATCTTTGACATACTACTCACCTCCTAGTAATGTTTGTATTTGTTCAATAGTTATGTGAAACATATTAAGTTTCTTGATAAGTGTTTTTCCATTACTTAAGCCAATTCCCAAACTTTCACAGAGTTGTTTCCTAAGTTGTTTTGAGTTTTGTTTTCCAATTAATCCTAGTTGTCTTAGTTTTGTAGAATCAATTTCGTAATGTGTGTCTGGTGTTGTGTAAAAACTTTCTAAACTTTGTATTAAAAGACTTTTTTCAACATGTTCTATACCTACTTTGGTTTTTGATTTGTTGATTGCGTCTTTTTTATTAACAAAAGCATGTTTTGTTGGTCCAACTATCTCATTAATAATCCTTCTAATACGTTCTCCTTGGTAATCTGGGTCTAAAAAAAGGATTAGTCCTCTTGTTTTATTTAATGTTTTTAATTCTAGTAGTGTTTCTTCACTTATCTCGCTACCATTCGTGATGATTATGTCTAATGAAGGATCTATCTCTTTTAATTTAGCAAGGTCGTGATAGCCTTCAACCACCACAACCTCGTTAATTTTATTTAATAATTCCATTATCTTCCAAATACTGTTCAAAATTGGCTAATTGTGTTGGAATTTCTATAAATTGAGGACATTTTGGTAAACATTCTCCACAATCTATACAGTTATCTGCGGAAGCTCCCTTTTCCTTCATTTGATTGTATGCCCATTTTGTATAATTGTCATTTTGATACATTGCGTGTCTATTAAAGTTGCGGAAATTACCTGGTATATCAACACCATGAGGGCATGGCATGCAATAATTACACGATGTACAATCCACTTTACTACAAGCAAGGATCTCAGTTCTTACTTTTTCTATAATCTTCAATTCTTCTGTATTCATTGGTACAAAGTTACTGAATGTTTTCACATTATCTTCCACTTGTTCCATTGTTGACATTCCACTAAGGATTACTCGTACATTGGGTAAAGATCCTACCCATCTAAAAGCCCACGATGCGATTGAGTCTTCGCTATTATATTCTTTTAATATCCCTTCAATTTCATCGTTGAATTTAACCAAACTTCCACCTTTTACAGGCTCCATAATAATAACCGGTATTCCTTTAGCTGTAAGGATATCGTATCCCTCCATACCTTGTTGGTGGTTGATGTCCATATAGTTTAATTGAATTTGACAAAAATCCCAATCGTACATATCTGCCCATTTTTTAAATGTGTCTAGATCATCATGGAAACTAAATCCAATATTTCTTATTTTACCTTGTTCTCTATATGTTTCTAATTGCTCAATTACTTTTAAATCTAATACTTGATCATATCTTTCCTTATTAACAGCATGGATTAAGTAGAAATCAAAGTATTCTACTCCACATTTTTTAAGTTGCTCGTGGAATATTCTATCGATGTCTTCATTTGTTTTTACTTCCCATAAAGGTAATTTATCTGCTAAATAAAAGGATTCCCTATCATAATCTTTAATTATGTCTCTAACGATTAATTCACTTTTACCACCATGATAAGGCCAAGCTGTATCGATATAGTTTACACCTTGCTTTACTGCATAATCAACCATTCTTTTTGATTCTTCAAAATCTACTTCACCGTTTTCTAGGGTTGGGAATCTCATACAACCAAAACCTAGTAATGAAGCTTCTTTTTCCACTTTGTTCACTAGTATTTTACGTAATTTCATATTAATTCTCCTTAAAGTATTTTTTCTTGATATCCTTTGTAACGATTATTTCTATTGCCTGTTTTTGGACTTCTAGATTCAAAGTTCCACTATTTTCCTCTTCACCATCCATGTTCCAACGATGATGATGTTGCGTCATTACGCGTAATTTCTTTGTTTTAAATTTTCTAACTCCAGGAATTACTTTTGGAGTGATTATAAACGAAATAAAGTATAGTAAATTATTAAAGAATGGAATATATCTATATGTTACTACATCAACATACCCATCATCTAACTGTGGCTTATCTATAATGTTAAAGCCAGCAACTTTCTTTGAATTTACTACTAAAATCATTGAGAAATGACCATGGAATATCCCGTTGTCATGAATTATTTTTGCTTTAATCATTGGAATAGTAAAAAACTCTTTGATCCCTGTAAGTAAGTAGGCGAAGTATCCAATTACTTTCTTTAACTTGGAATCAGTTACGTATGAAATATCAACATACGTTCCTATTGCAGCTACATAAATAAAGAACCCCTTGTTTGAGTTTACAATATCCATTTTCACTGTTTCACCAGACAATATAATATCAACTGCCTTTTCTACATTCTTCGGTATTTTAAGAGTGTTTGCTAAATCACATGCAGTCCCTGAAGGAATGTACCCAATTCTAATTCTTTTTTCTTTTTTGCATAATCCGTTTATGACCTCGTGGACTGTTCCATCTCCACCTGCAACAACGATAAGATCATACTCTAACTCACATATCTCTCTTGTGATTTCAGTCGCATGTCTTGGTCTTTCTGTTGGTCTAACATCTATATTGTAACCTGCTGATTGTAGTCGCTCTTTAACATATTCGAGTTTTTGCTCGAATAATTTGCGTCCACTTACAGGGTTGTATATTATTGCACATTTTCTCATAATATCCCTACTCTCAATAAAAGTATTATAACATAATACTATTCAACTTGATATGCAAAATAAAAGAGCCAATCGGCTCATTATTTTATTAATGCTTGGGCTGCTGTGATGATTGCTGTGTTATAAGCATCTTCACTGTCACATCCCCTTGATAAGTCGTTCACCGGCTTATTTAGTCCGGCAAGTATTGGTCCCATTGCCTCGAAATTACCTAATCTCTGAGCTATTTTGTACCCTATGTTCCCGCTGTTTAAGTCCGGGAAGATAAACGTATTTGCGTTTCCAGCAACAGAACTTCCTGGGTATTTTTTTGCACCAACTGATGGTACAAACGCTGCATCAAATTGCATTTCTCCATCTATTTCATATCCACTATTCTGTGCTTTTGCGATTTTAGCTGCTTCAACAACTTTTTGTGTTTCTTCTGTATCCGCACTTCCATTAGTACTAAATGATAGCATTGCCACTTTTGGTGTAATTCCAAACATTTCAGCTGCTTTAGCTGATTCTATTGCAAATTCTGCTAAGTTTTCTGCTGTTGGGTTTGGATTTATTGCGCAATCTCCAAATATATATTTAATTTCATCTCTAACCATCAGGAAATATCCAAATGTCTTAGATACTCCAGGTTTTGTTTTTATTATTTGTAAAGCAGGTCTAACAGTGTCTCCTGTGCTATGACAAGCTCCACTTACTAATCCATCAGCAAGTCCCATATAAACTAACATAGTTCCAAAGTAGTTTTCATCAAGTAACATTGTTCTTGCTTGCTTTTCAGTATTTTTACCTTTTCTTCGTTCAACGAATGCTTGTACCATTTCTTCAAATAGATCATTGTTTAATGGATCAATAAAGACACAGTCTGACACATCAAATTTATTTGATACATCTTCTTTTTTTCCTATTAATATTGGTTTAACAAGACCTTCATCTTCTAATCTAATCGCAGCTTCAATTATTCTGTCATCGTTTGCTTCGGGAAAGACTATTTTAAGCCCTTTCCCTTTAATTTTGCTTTTAAGTTCTTCTATA